>CBHXZU010000030.1:0-17114 GCA_966125105.1 uncultured Prosthecobacter sp. | reverse complement strand
GATGAATGCAGCGGCTGCCGCGATCGCGGAGATAGTGGGCTTCTTCATGACGATTCCTTCGTTGGGTTAAGCCGGCATCACGATTGGAGTTCCAGGAACGGGACTGGTACCGGCGACAAACAAGGATCCCGTTGGGAACATCGGGAATGCTTGGAAGCTATGCAGCAGGCTGTTGTCGAGTCCGCTGAATACTTTCACCTCGCTGTTTCCGCGGCCACCCGCGCCCACGATGATGTCTACAATGCCGTCGAGATTCACATCGGCCGCAGCCACGCGCGCGCCAAATCGATACTTCGGCGCGAAAGGCGTGATGGTGTCCATGAGTTGCCCGTTCACGCCATTGAAGGTCTCGACCACCGTCGCGCCGCGATCGCGGCCCGCGATGAGATCAGTAATGCCGTCGTTGTTGAGATCAGCCGCGGCGACAAAGACGCCCCCGCGGTAACGCGCGCCGCCGATTTCCAGCTTCAGCAATTGGTCCGTGCTCGAGCCGTTCGTGACGACGACGTCGTTGCCCCCGAATCCCTGCGAGGCGATGACGTCGGCGATGCCATCGGCATTTACGTAGCCAACCGCCACACGCACGCCTCCGCGGAAACGCGCACCGAACGGCTCCGAGCTGGAAACGAGCGCGCCCGTCACGCCGTCGAATACCTTCACTTTTCCGCCCCCGCGCGCGCCCTGGCCTGAGCCGACGATAATGTCGTCGTGCCCATCGCCGGTCACATCGCCCGACGCGACAAACGCGCCTTTCGCGCCCACCTCGGGGAACGCCGCGAGCTCCGCGAACGGACCTTCGAAGCGCTCGCCGGTGACGCCATCGAACACGCGCACGCGTCCATTGCCGGAGCGGGTGGAAGTGATGATGTCATCGAAGCCGTCGCCGTTGATGTCGCCGAGCGCGACACGCACGCTGTCGCGGTAGGTGCCTTCGTAGGCGTTGATCGTGAGCGTCTGCAAGCCGCTCGAGATGTCGTAGACCTGCACGACCGGCGGACCCGCTTTGCGCGGAAGCGCTACGCCCGGAGCCACGGCATAGATGCCCTGGTAGATCGGTGTGTTCTCGGTTTCGGTGTTGTTGGCCAGGACCGGGTCGGTGCCATTTGCATGGTCGTCGTCGAGCGTGGCGACAGTGCTGAGCACGTTGTAACCGGCGGGCAGGAACGAGTTCACCCGCACCGCAAACGCGACGGGTTCCGGCGTTGCGCCGACTCCCAAGTTGCCGAGGTCGATCCGGTAAACGTCGCCGCCAATGTGTGTCCAACTGCCGGAGCTCTGTCCCAGGTCGAACGTGGTGTTCGCCGGCAGCGTCATGGTCAGGAAGACGTTCGTGGCATCCTGGTTCCCGACGTTGATGAAGCTTACGATGTAGCGGACGGTATCGCCGCGCTTCGTCACGACCGGGTCGTCGACCACACTGACCTGCAAATCCGGGAGGGCATCCAGTGCGTCGATATCGGTCGCGGTATTGTTGCCGGGATTGGCGTCAGCGCCCGCGGTCCCGTCGTCGGAAATCACCGCCGTGTTCGTGACGTTGTCCAATCCCCCGGGGGCCGGATTGGTGGCGGTAACGGCGAAGGTAGCGCTGCCGTTCGCGCCGGCTGCAAGGTTGCCGACGAGCAGCTTGAAGGTGCCTGCCGGCCCTTCCATCCATGTGCCGGTGCTGGCCGTCGCATTGAAGGCGGTGCCCGCCGGAAGAACCTCGGTGACGACCACGCCCGTCGCATTTGAGGGACCATTGTTCGCGAAGTTCACCGCGTAGCTCAGTGCGCCGCCGGGGGTGACCGTCGTGACGTTATCCGTCTTGCTAATTTGCAGATCAATCTGCCGGTCGATCGATGTCGCTTCGGTGGACACATCGTTCGCCGGATTGATCGCGTTCTCATTGCTGCGGGCGACCGAGGCGTGGGTGCCAATGACGTCCGTGCCCTCCGGCGCACTTGCGTCGACCGCCAAAACAAAGGTGAGCGTCGCGGAACTGCCGGGAGCCAGGCTTGCGATCGACCAATTCCCGTCTGGGTTAAGCGCGGGGTCGAATGTCCCAAGGTTGGGCGTGATCGAAACGATGCTTACCCCTTGAGGAAATGTCAGGTCTTCGGCAATGACGATGCCCGTCGCCGCAGTCAGCCCGATGTTCGAAACAATGACCGTGTAGGTGAGGTTTGTTCCGCCGCCAGCGACAATCACATTTGCCGACTCCGTCGTTGTAAGCGCGAGGTCGATGTCATTGTCCACGATCGTGATGCCGGTCGACTGCCGCGCGCCGAGCGAAGCCTGTCCGGTGGGATCATTCAGCGTGCCGAGCTGAATCGTGAGCGTCTCGTTTCCTTCCGAGAGCGCATCGTTCACCACGCTGAGGTTCGCAGTCTTCGTTGAGCTAGCGTCGCCCACCTCAAACGTAATCGTTTGTGGACTGATGAACGTGTAGTCCACACCGTCCGGCGTGGCGGTGCGCGGCAGCACGTCGGTGAGGCTGACCGTGAGCGCGCGATCGAGCGTTCCGGTGTTCGGCGTGCCGTTTGCCGTGATTACCAAGGTGACGCCGACGGGCAGTGATCCGGCAGATTCGCTTACCAGCGCGGAATCCGCGGCGAGCTGAATCACTGCGGTTTCATTGTCCTGCAGCACAGCCGTGTAGGCTGGCGTGCTGTTGAAGGAGGCAGCTCCTCCGGTGCCATCGACGAAGTTGTCCGCGAGGAACACCATTGTTTCATTGCCCTCGAGACGCGTGTCGTCGACCAGCCCAATGCTGACATTCTTCACCGAGCTGCTTTCGCCGCTGGCGAACGTGACCGTCTGCGGGGACGAGAAGGTGTAGTCCGAGCCCACGGTGGTCGTCCCGACGCCGGCATCCTTGAGGTCGATCGTAATGGGCCGCTCGAGGGTTCCGGAGTTCGGAATGTTGTTCGCTGTGATGACTAACGCGAATCCGACATTTAGTGAGCCCGCGGACTCGTTGATCGTCGTGCCGTTGGTCACCAGCGTAAGGGTCGCCGTGTCGTTATCGGAGACGGTGAGTGTGTGCGTCGATTGGGCCCCAATGGAGACCTGGCCGCCCGTCCCGTCGCTCGTCACCTGGAGTCCAAAGCGAGCCGTTTCGGAACCTTCCACGCGGGTGTCATCGTTAATGGTCACCGTCCTCGTGACGGTTCCGCTCGTGGCTCCGACTCCGAAGGAGCCGGCGTAAGAAGCGACCGTGTAATCCGAGTGCAAAGTCGCGGTATCGCCGGTCAGTTCCGTGAACGCGAAGTCGACCGCGCGTCCAAGCGTTCCGGTATTCGGGACGCCGTTCGCGGTGATCACCAATTGGAGGTCGAACGCGTGGCTTCCCGCGTTCTCGTTCGCGGAGCCAGTGCCCGCCACGAATTGCAGAGCCGCCGTGTCGTTGTCCGTGATGGTAAGCGTGTGTTGTGGCGAGCCCGACTGCGTGATCTGCCCATTCGTTCCATCCGCCAGAGAGTTCGCGGTGAAGATGATCGTCTCATTGCCTTCCACGATCGCGTCGTTGTTCAGCGTGAGGGTCAGCGTCTGCGTCCCGGCAACTGCGCCGGCGGCAAACGTGATCGTTTGCGGACCGGCGAAAGTGTAGTCGGTGCCAGATCCCGTCGCAGTCCCACCCGTCGCGTTCACCGTGAGAGATACTGGACGCTCGAGGGCTTCCAGTCCGGTGCCGGTCGCGTTGATCGCCAAGCCGACCTGCAGTTGAGACGTGCCATTTTCCGCAGTGGCGTTGGTCGCGCTGACGAAGCCTATCGTTGCCGTATCGTTGTCACG
Organism: uncultured Prosthecobacter sp.; assembly: GCA_966125105.1. Taxonomy (GTDB): domain Bacteria; phylum Verrucomicrobiota; class Verrucomicrobiia; order Chthoniobacterales; family Chthoniobacteraceae; genus SXWH01. The sequence continues at coordinate 13,340 of CBHXZU010000030.1, read as the reverse complement.
GATCGTGAGCGTGCCATCAATCGGACCATTGAACGTGACGTTTCCGCCGGTGCCGTCGACCAGGGTGTTCAAGCGGAAGTCGACGGTTTCATTGCCTTCGACCGCGCGGTCATCAGTGATCCCGATCGCAATATTGGTCGTAGTCGAGCCCTGGCCTGGATCGTAGGTGATCGTCTGAGGACTGCTGAAGCTGAAGTCGGATGCACCTGCTGTCCCGGTCGCAAGGGTCGCCAGGTTGTAGGAAACCGCGCGCGCAAGCGTGCCGCTGCCAGGGCTGCCGTCCGCGGTGATCAAGAGCTCGACGGATACGAACTTTGCCGGGGTGCCTTCCGTGACCGTTTCGAGTTCGTTAGTGAACCGGATGACCGCGAAATCGTTGTCGTCAATCGTGCCGGTCGCCACATTGCCTGCGCTCACCCCGTAGCCCGCACCGGCCTGCACCGTGAACCTCACGGTCTCCGCACCTTCCACGAGCGCGTCGTTCTGTGGCGCGAGGGTGATTGCCGCGCTGGATTGCCCGATGGGAATCACAATCGTGCCGAGGCCGCTCGCAAACGTCGCGGCCCCTGCCTGCGTGTAATCTGAAACAATCGTCGCCGTGCCATCGTAGGAGAAGTTGACCGTGAGCGCAGTGCTCGTGTCGCCGGTTCGTGTGAATGTGTAAACGAGCCCGGTCCCACTGCTTTCCAGAACGCTTGGCGTCACCGCAACGCTCACCGCGGTGTCGTCGTTCAGGATTGTTCCGGTGGCAGCGGAGGGCGCGCCGATCGAATAGCCCGAGCCGTTGGTGAGCGAGAGCGCTACCGTTTCGTCCGTCTCACCATTCGTGTCGCTCACCGGATCGATAGTGACGGTGGCGGTGCTCGAGCCCGCGAGGAACGTGACCATTCCGGTGGTCACCCCAAAGCTCGCCGCGCCGGAAGCGGTGTAGTCGCTGGTCAGCGTCGCGGTTCCGCCGACAGTGAAATTCACGGTCAATGCGGTGTCGGTGAACCCGGTGCGCGTGAAGGTATATACAAGGTTCGCTGCCCCATCTTCAGCGACTGCCGATGGAGAAAGTGCGAGGGTGATCTCCGCATCGTCGTTGTTGATCGTGCCGGTCGCCGAAGCGGCGGCGCCGATGTTGTAGCCGGCGCCTGCCGTTAGGGTGAGGGACGTCGTCTCGTTTGCCTCGACGAGGCTATCCGTGGTCGGCTTCAGCGTCACGATGGCGGTCGAAGATCCGGCCGCAAAGGTGACTGTTCCTGACGTCGGAGAGAAGGTGGCGGCGCCGGATTGGGTGTAGTCACTGCCGAAGGCAGCGACGCCCCCAACGCTGAAGTTCACCGTGAGGACGCCGGTGGTGACGCCGGTCCGCGTAAAGGTGTAGACGAGGTCGCTCGCGCCATCTTCGGTCACCGTTGCAGGGGCAACGGCCACGGTGACGTCTGTGTCGTCGTTGAGGATTGTTCCGGTCGCCGCCCCTGGTGACGCGACATTGTAGCCGGTGCCCGAGGTGAGCGAGAGGATCGCGGTTTCATCGTTTTCCACCGTCGTGTCGTCGGTGGGAGTGAGCGTGATGGCGGCGGTATTCGATCCCGCCGCGAACGTCACCGTGCCCGTAGTCGCCGTAAACGTAGCGGCGTTCGATTGCGTATAATCCGTGCCGAATGCTGCGCTTCCACCAACGCTGAAGTTCACGGTGAGCGCGCCGGTCGTCACGCCGGTTCGCGTAAACGTGTAGAGGAGCGTGCCCGTGCCGTCTTCATTCGTCGAAGCCGGCGTGACCGAGAGCGTCACGTCCGTGTCGTCGTTCGTGATTGTGCCGGTCACATCTCCCGCGGTCGCCACATTGTAGCCAGGGCCTGGCCTGAGCGAGAGTTGAACGGTCTCATCGATTTCCACGGTCGTATCGGCCGAGGGGTCAAAGGTAACCGATGCCGTCGACGACCCTGCCCCGAATATGACTGTGCCGGTCAGCCCGTTGAACGTGAACCCGCCTGTCATGGCGTAGTCGTTGTTGTACGTTGCCGTACCGCCGATGTTGTAATCCACCCCCAAGGTGCTGCCCAGGTATCCAGTGCGCGTGAAGGTGAAGACGAGGTTTGTCGTGCCGTCTTCCGATACGGAAGCGGGGGACACCGAAAGCGTCACGTCGCTGTCGTCGTTCGTGATCGCTCCGCTGGCCGTGGCCTGCGCGCCAATGTTGTAGCCGGTCCCGGCGAGGACATTCACCGTGGCCGTTTCGTCGGCTTCGACCGTGCTGTCGGCGGTAGGATCGAGCGTGACGGTTTTCGTCGTTTCGCCAGCTGCGAAAGTGACCGCGCCCAGGCCGGTGCCCGGCGTGAAGGTGATTCCGGCGGCGGCGAGGATGGCGTAGTCCGCGCTCGTGAGCGTCGGTGAGCCCGTGACGCTGAAATTGACGATGTGCGAACCAGTGGTAACGCCCGCGCGAGTGAAGGTGTAAACGAGGTTGCTTGCGCCATCCTCCGTCACCGACCCGGGCGCAACGGCCACGGTGATGTCCGTGTCGTCGTTCAGGATCGTTCCGGTCGCAGCGCTTGGAGTCGCGATGTTGTAGCCGGTGCCCGCTGTGACGGTGAGCAGCGCCGTTTCGTTGGCCTCCACCGTCGTGTCGTCAGTGGGGCTGAGCGTCACCGTCGCGGTGTTCGAGCCGGCCGCGAACGTCACAGTTCCCGTCGTCGGAGCGAAAGTTGCCGCGCCGGTTTGGGTATAATCGGTGCCAAAGGTCGCGTTGCCCCCGACGCTGAAGTTCACGGTTAACGCGCCGGTCGTCACGCCCGTGCGGGTGAACGTATAGAGAAGCGTGCTCGAACCGTCTTCGTTCGTCGAAGCCGGCGACACTGCGAGCGTCACGTCTGTGTCGTCGTTGGTGATCGTGCCGGTCACCGCGCCCGCGGTTGCTACGTTGTAGCCGGTTCCGCTCGCCAAGGTGAGCGCTGTCGTTTCGTCGCCTTCGACCACCGCATCGGCTGTAGGATCGAGCGTAAGCGTCGCCGTATTCGAACCGGCCGCAAACGTGATCGTGCCCGTGGTCGCGGAAAACGATGCCGCGCCGGTCTGGTCGTAATCCGTGCCGAATGTCGCGGCGCCGCCGACCGTGAAATTCACCGTCAGCGCGTTCGTGATGAATCCGGTGCGCGTGAAGGTGTAGACGAGGTTTGGCGGGCCATCTTCTGCGACGGAAGCAGGGGAGACCGAGAGGGTCACATCGCTGTCGTCGTTGGTGATCGTTCCGCTCGCGCTGCCTGGCGCGCCAATGTTGTAACCGGTGCCTGCGAGGACATTCACCGTCGCCGTTTCATCGCCTTCGACGGTGCTGTCGGCAGCAGGGTCCAGCGTGACGGTCTTCGTCGTTTCGCCGGCTGCAAACGCGACCGTGCCCAGGCCGGTGCCTGGCGTGAACGTGATGCCTGCCGCCGCGAGAATGGAGTAATCCCCGCTCGTGAAAGTCGGGGACCCCGTGACGCTGAAATTGGCGGTGTGCGCTCCAGTGGTAACTCCGGTGCGCGTGAAGGTATAAACGAGGTTGCCGGCGCCATCTTCCGTCACGCTGGCGGGAGCCACGGAGACGGAGATATCGGTATCGTCGTTCGTGATGGTTCCCGTCGCTGCGTTCGGAGAGCCCACGTCGTAGCCAGTGCCGGACGTGACAGTCAGAATCGCCGTTTCATTGGCTTCGACGAGCGTGTCGTCCGTGGCGTTGAAGGTGAGCGTAAGCGTCGAGCTGCCCGGCGCGAAGGTTACCGTTCCGAGGCCAGTCGCGGTGTCGAAAGTGAACGTGCCGCCACTGGTCAGCGTGTAGTCACTCAACGCGGACGCCGTGCCGGTCGCCGCAAAGTTGACGGTGCGCGAGAAGTCATTCGGGCCCGTGCGGGTGAATGTATAGGTCAGCGTGCTCGCGCCATCTTCCGCGATTGCCGGCGCGCTCACCGTCAGGGACACGTCGGGCAAGTCGACCGCCGTCACGGTGGGATTAGCCGCGCCTGCCACGGCCGGATCGTCGCTCAAGACGTTGCCCGTTTGCGTTGAAGACGCGGTGCCTTGGTTCGAGACCTGGTTGACCGCGATGTTGTTGTTGATCTGCGCCGTGAAGACGACCTTCACGCTCTTGCCGACTGGCAGTGAACCGATGTTCACCGGTCCGATCGCGAAATCCAATCCGCCGCTCACGGCATGAGGCGTCGCCCCATCGGCTTGATCCATCGCCGGGAGCCTGCGCTCTCCTTGATGAATGAGACCATACATCAAGTTTCCGGCTTCGGAACTCGCATACGTGTCCTCGAGGCCAAGCTGGTGGCCGAGTTCGTGCACGAGCGTGCTCAGCGCGTCGATCCGCCCGGCAGCGCCGCCAGAGGAGGTCGCGAAGAGCTGCGTTCCCGTTCCCGAAAATTCACTGTCGTCGTTAGGCGTCGGATCGATGAACCACGAATTGCCCGCCGCATTGAGGTCGAGCGTGATATGGCCGGGAGCGGCTGAGCCAAGATACCAGCCCGGCATATCTTCGATCGAGAAGGTGATCGTCCGCAGCAGCGCCGATTGTTCGGGCGAAATTCCCGCGGCATCCCAGCGGGCAATCGCTGCAGCGACGAGCGAATCGAGCTCGGCCTGGGAAAGAATGCCGTCATCCACGATGACGGGCGGTTGGACCACGGTCGGGTTGTTGTCGATTACCTCGACGACACTGGGTTGATCTACCACCACGGGCGGCAGGACCGTTTCGCCGTCCTCATTTACGGGCACGATGACCACGTCATCGGCGGTCGGCGCGAAGAACAGCGGCTGCGGATTATCCGGCACCAAGGCTGTCCCGCTGCTCGGCGCCGTGGCGGTGCCGGTCAGGCTTACGTTGACGTTGGCGGTAGTCGCCTGCGGCGTGTTGCCCTTCGCATTCCAGGTGGCGACCGCGTCATCATCAAGACCCGTGCCCCCTTCCACAAAGCCCGTTAGGAAAATGCGGGGATCGGAGGATCCATCGAGATCTGAGACGCGCAAACGCAGGATGTTTGTCGGCCCGCCTGCGGCTACGTCGTTGTTTTTGATATCGACGAAGACCTGGTTCGTTTCCGGTCCGCCGGATCCCACGCCCGCGGAAGATCCGGCGGTGATGTTGATGTCGGCGACCGCCGTCGTTTCGGAATTGAGATTGTTGTTGTCGAGCGTCAGGTCGAGCCGCGCATTGTTGAAGCGCGCTTGCGCGTCGATGGCCGAGCTGTTGTTGCCCGTGCCCATCGTGATGTTGTTGTTGCGCACCTCGACGATCGCAGTGGTGTTGCCTTCCTGCGAGAGAACGCGGACGCCTGTGCCGCCGGCCCCCGTGCCATTGGCCGAGATGTTCGTGTTGTCGTTGACGCGGCCCTCGATATCCGAATCGCCAAAGGCGGTGATGTTCACGGCTGAACCGCCGCGTGAGCGGATCAGGGAGTTGCCGATCACGTTGAACACCATCGACGCCGTGTTATTCGTGTTCAGATCGATCCCGGTGCCGATGTGAATCGTGGGATCGGGCGAGCCGATGCCCGCCTGGCAGTCGATCGTGTTGCCCGTGATGTCCACGCTCATGACGGAGTCGTCGGCAGAAAAGATCTGCAGCGCCTGGGTGCGTAGCCGCAGAAGCTGATTGTTGATCACGTCGACGTTCACCGTCGGCGCGCCCGCTGCATCGCTATAGCTCTGGAACTGGAAGCCGTCCTCGCCCAGGCTATTGGCCGCGCCGCCAATCACATTCGTCTGCGTGTCGCGCAACGTGGAGTTGCTGAGCGTGAAGTTCAGATTCGTGTCGCGGTTGACGATGTTCACGGCCTTGGTCTGCGAGAAGGAGATGTCCGTGTTGTCGATCAACCCAGTCCCCGCCATGTTGTAGATCCACACGCCGCTCTCGACCATCGTGCCGCCGGCGCCTGCCACGCCGTCACCGGCATTGGTGATCGTCGAGTTCTTCAGGGTGAAGTTGGTCACCGTCCGCCCGGCGATACCCATCTGGGCGGTCCCATTGATGTCGATATTGTCGAGGGTGATGGTGTTCACCCCAGACATCGTGATTGCGCCGTTGGCCTGCTCCGCGTTGATGAGCCCCGCCGCCGAGCTCAGGTCCACAAGCGGTGTGCTCGAGTCCGTCGTGTTGGCGTTGGTCAGCGTCAGGTTCTTGAGCGAAACTTTCGCTGTGTTGATCAGCTCGATGCCGCGTTGCGAAATGTTCTGAATCGTTCCCCCCGAGCCATCTGTGGTGCCCGTGCCGGTGATGGTGAGCCCGGCGCCCGTGCCGGTATTGTTCAGAATGATGGCCTTGCTCGCGCCATTCGCGGAGATGCTTCGGAAGGTCAACCCGCTCGCGCCGATGGTCGTGTTCGTCACGTTCAACGCGGTTCCCGTCGTTGTAGTGATCGTGTTGGTTTGCGTCACCGAAACGGTCCCGCCGCCCGTTGCGGTGAAGGCCGGGTTCGCGCTGGTGCTCAGCGTAATGCCGCCCGTGAAGTCGATGGTTGCGCCGGTATTGTTGGTGAGGGAGATACCGCTGCCGTCGCCGTCATTTCCGTCTGTAATGGCGCCGCTGAATGTTTTTGTTCCGCCCGTCGCTCCGCTGATCGAAATCAGCGCGCCCACGTCGTCCGTAATCGTGCCGGCGAAGGTCAGGGTGCCATTGCCTCCGACGATCTTCACGTCCGTGCCACCTGCATTGGTGATCGAACTGCTCGGTGCCAAGGCCGTGAACATGCCCGTGTGCGCGTTCAAGGAAATGCCGTCTCCAGTCGGGTTGGTAATCGTCAGCGTGGTGTTGAACGTCACGCTCTCCACGCTGTTTTGGACAAAGATCGCGTCGCTTGCCGTCGCCGAAATGTTCGCCACCCCATTCACCGTCGTCGAGCCACCGGTGTCGCCGGTGATCAGGAAGCCGCGGCCCTGGGTATTCTGAATCGTCAGCGTTCCGAAAGTGTGCGTTCCGGTGGAGTTGCTTTCAAAACGAATGCCCTCGGACCCCGCGCCGCTGCCGCTGTTCGCCGTGGCCGTGCCGATGGCGGTGTTGCCGAAGGTGACGTTCACCGTCGAGTTGGTCAAAAACACCGCCTGCGCCGATGACCCGGAAATCGTTGTGCTGCCGAAATTGACCGTTCCGGCGACGTTATCCAGTTTCAGGCCGTGCTGACCTGCCGTGGTGCTCGTGGATGCGATGCTGTTGAAAGCAGACGCTGCGGCGAACGTGCCGTTGACGAGATCGAGCGTTTTGCCGGTGCCGTTCAGCGTCACGTTGCTGACGGTTAGCGTGCCAAATCCGGTGCCCGCGATGTCGATGCCGGCATTGCCGATGATGAAACCTTTGAGCGTGTTGCCCGTCGCCAGCATCACCGCTGTGCCCGTGCCGGGCGCGAGCGTCGGCGCTGTGCCTGCAGCAACAAGATTAAAACCAGCCACCGTCAGCGCGTCCCCCTGGCCGTGCAGGGTTTGGTTCGCTTCGAGCACGATCGTTCCGGCCGTGGTTCCAGTGCCGGAGTGCACAAAGATAATGTCGTTCGCGCCATCCAGGCTGTCCGCGCTACCGCCCGTCGACAGCGGCGAGAGCGTCGTGAAGGGCCGTGTGGATCGTCCATCGCTCACGCCATTGGCGCCTGTATAGCTGTTGTCCACGTACCAGACCTTTTGCCCCACCGTGACCGTCACCGTGCCAATGCTCGTCAGGTTGTCCGCGTCTGTTGCCGGCGTGCCGCTCAATCCATCAAGGCCCTTGTCCGTGATCGTGTAGTGAAAAGTATCCGTGCCGCTGAATCCCGCCGCGGGCAGGTAGGTAAAGCTGCCATTGGCATTCATCGCCACCGTTCCGCCGCTGGCGCTGGCGGTTTCAAACGAAGAGAGCGTGAACGTGTCTCCCAAAAAGTCGGTATCGTTCGAAAAAACCCCACCGGCCACGATCGCGGCAGGGCTCGTCCCATGCACCACGCCCACTTCCAGGAGCGTGTTTCCCGGCGTGGAAAAAATGTCGTCAATCGCGAGCGGCGAGACATTGACCGCGCCTTGCGTGAGGTTCGCGTCGAGGATGTCGTTGAAGCTTACGCCGGTCAGGTCGACATCACCGTTGTTCGTCAGCGTGACCGTGTAGAGCATGGTGTCGCCGGGATCGAAGTTGCCGTCATTGTTCAGATCGCCGCCGGGAGCAAAGACCGCGACTTTCGTGACACCGAGAGCCGCAGCAGGGGCGATGCGGGACTCGAGCACTTCGACAGCTTTGGGGGCTTTGCGGAGGGATTTAGGGGCAGGGAAGACCGTGTTTTTGCGAACCTTCATAAAAAAATGGAATAGCGGATGATTCAGTTGGGGACCGGGGGAAACGCGGCCTGGGGGCCGCAAATCTTCTTCAATCGGAGGTTGGCCCTCCTATGGTGCTGGAATGTCGATGTTCGAACTCGAGAAGGTCACTCGATCCACCTTCGAGCCGCTGGTTGGGCAAAGTTTTGAAGTGGTCTTTAGTGATGGGCGCCTGCCGCTGACGCTCGCGAGTGTGAAACCGCTTGGCGCTGCGCGTCCGGGCGCTTCGCGTGATCCATTCTCGCTTACTTTCCATGGCGGTCCCGCGCTGCGCTTGCCGCAACGCATGTACCGGCTCGAGCACGCAACCGGCGGCGCGATGGAAATCTTCCTCGTTCAGATCGGAGCCGACGCAGCGGCGTCGCAGTTCGAGGCGATTTTCAACTGACTGAGAATTGGAAGCGCCGCTTTTCACGCCTTCCACTCCATGAGCAGATACACGCCCTTGTCTTCCTTTGGGTGAAAGCCCAGGCGCTCGTAAAGACCCAGGGCGCGATTGAACTTTTCCACGTGAATGCTCAACGCTTTGTTCTCCCGTCGCGCCTGATCCTGAAGGTGGCGCAGTAGCCAGGAGCCCGTTCCTGTTCCGCGAAATTCCGGCAACAGGCTGATATCCATGATGCGGATCTCTCGCTCCCAATGATCCACGTAGAGCCGCCCCACTCGCGCGCCCGCTTGTTCGACGACGAGGAACTGAGCCGTGGGATAGTGCGCCCGGTAATGCGCGTCCTGCGCGGCGAACTGGTGCTGGCAAAAGGCCGCCTTCTGTTCCGTGGTCCAGTTCGTTTGCGCCAATTCCTCCGCGCGTGTGCTCGCGTACACGGCCTGGAGAAAAGGAAGATCGGCCGGCTCTGCCGCCCGCAAAGTAGGCTGTTCCATGGAAGCTGGCATCCGCCGGCATCTGTCGGAGCGGACTACGGCCGCTGCGGGAACACTCCCTGCAGCGCGATGCAGAAATTCAACGTGAGGTAGGGCTGCATGTTATTATGCGGCAGCCCGCCTCCCGCTGGGGGCAGTCCTTGGAATGACATCAAATCCAGCGGCCCGGGATTCGGCGAAGGATCGTAATAGATGTTGCCGTTCGTTGAGCGGGCGAGAGCGTTATTCGTGGCGATATTCGATTCGGCAGGATCGCCCGATGCCGCTTGCATGATGTGAGTATGCACTGGGATCTCGGACACCAGCAGAGTGAGGGACTCGACTCCGCTCATTTCGCCGAGGTCGCGCAGAGAGAGCCCTTGCCCCTGCCCAGGATGCATCGGCGCGTTTCCTTGCAAATCAGGGAGCGCAAAGGTCGATTTTCCATCTCCGCCGTAGGTTGTGCCGAGCAGGGCAAACAGCGCGGTGTTTTGCGAGATAGGCAGGATCTGACCGTTGCAAAATGCCCACCCCGTCGGGGCGAAGTTGAATCCAAATATCCGGATCTCAGCGACAAAAGGATCAGCCATAAAATTACGTCTGCGAAGGGAAGAGCCCGAAGAGCGAGATGATGAAGTTCACGCAGAGGAAGGGCTGGCAGTTTTCGTGCGGCTGACTTCCTCCGGCGGGAGTGATCGCTTGCGGATTCATCGCGTCGCCGGCCTGGGCATTGATGAAAGCGTCGATCTGAGTGGATTTGCCCATCACGTTCCCCGCTGGGTTCGGCGAAGTGGATGTATTCGTCGTGGCGAGCAATGGGTGCGTGTGCGAGGGAATTTGCTGCACGGTGAGCGTCTCCTGCTCGGTGCCTGCCATTTCGGCCAATTGATAGGTCACTCCGCTCGGCCCTGTCCCCATGTGGATGGGGATGCGGCTTTGGAGATTGGGCAGATTGAAGGTGCTCTCTCCGTCTCCCCCGTAAGTCGTGCCAATGAGCTGAAACAGTGTTTCGTTTTCGCTAATCGGCAGACTCTGGCCATCGCAAAACATCCAGCCAACGGGCGCAAAGTTGCCCGCGAACATGCGGATTTCACCAACGTAAGGTTGTCCCATAAAAAGCTAAGCTTAGTTTTGCGAAGGAAAGATGCCCTGCAGGGCGATGCAGAAATTCAACACGAGGTACGGCATCATGTTGTTATGAGGTTGATTGCCGCCGACACTCGTAATGCTGGTCGGCGCCATCGACGTGAGCGCGGCTGCGCCCCCGTAGAAGTCGTTCGGCGCCGTCTTTCCCAAGAACGACGAGGGACCCGGAATGTTTGTCGCCGTTCCGGCAGTGGATGCCGAGGACTGCAGCCCGTGCAGATGCGTGGGCAATTGCTGGATGTTCACCGTTACCGCCGTCGATCCCGCGTGCTCTCCCTGGGTGTGTCCGCTTCCGAAGTGGATCGGAACCTGGCCACGCAGATTCGGCAGCGCGAAGTTAGTTTGCCCGTTGCCCCCATACATCGTGCCGAGCAGCGCAAAGAGCGCCTGGTTCTGATTGATCGGCAGGAGTTGCCCATTGCAAAGCGCCCACCCCTTCGGAGGGAAGTTGAAGGAGAAGATGCGGATTTCCGCGAGGAATGGTTCAGCCATGGTTTGGAATGCTTTAGCTGGCGATGAGGTTGCGGGCTTGCGCGAGCGCCGCGCGCGACCGGAGCATTTCAAAGCGCGTGCCCTGCTGCAGGGTCGCGGTGAGCACGCCGGTCGCCGTCTCTTCGCGCAGTTCCGCGTCGAGGAGGATGGAAAGCCAGATCGCGGCGTTTGAGACGGATCCGGGTTCCGTCGCGCGCCGAGCGTCGAATGCGGCGATCGCGGCTTCGGTGTCCAACCCCAGGGACTTCGAGATCGCTGATTTCACGCTGCTCGAGCGCAGAAAGCTTTGAATCGTCTCCGTCGGCAAAAACTCCGCGGTCGTCGCGAGTTGATTGAGGAAGATGGATGCGATCACCGCCGCATCCTTATCCCGCGCCATCAGTTTGAGCAGGCGTGCTTCCCACCGATGAAAATCAACGCCGAGACTCATGCCCAATTGCTCCGCTTCCACGTATCCGCGAAGGACGACTTTGAGGCCATCGATGGCGCCAAAGCTGCGATTCACCGAGCGCACCGTCTTGGATTTGGTGGCGTTAAAGGGATCGGACAGGCGGCGCGATGCCGGATCGTAGGTCAGTGCATCGTGCGCGAATGCGATATAACGAGCATGGATGAGCTTCGCTCGGCGCTCCCCGAAGGTGCGGGTCGGAAGATTTTCCAGCGTAAACTCGGTTCCGCCCGCGGAGAACGCGAGGGTGCTCCCGCTCGCGTAAGCGCCGGTAAACGGAAACTGTGCGAGAGCCCCTTCAAAGCGGGCGAGGTCGTCCAACTCCACGAATACATTGAGGCGTTTTGCCCCGCCGTAGCGGAGCTTTTCCAGGATGCCGGCGCCGGCAAGGCGGACGCTCCCGCCATAGGTGGCGATGAAGTTCAGCAAGGTTTGCTCGGCGTCATTGATCGGAAGGTCGATGACACTGGTGGCTGCTCCCAGGGAATCCGCGCCGGAAAAAAGGAAGCGGGCCACGGTCGCTGCGGCTCCCATGGAAAGAAAGGATCGTCGAGAAGTATTCATGATGCGGACAGCGCTGCTCGTTCAGTGAAGTGACGGAAAAACGAGCGCCGGAACAAAACGGCTATCACTTGGTCGAAGGATCATTGGCAAGTTTAAGAAGGTTGTCCGAGCGCAACCTGCGGAAATCCGCGATTAAGCAGGATTCCAGCCACGAAATGTTACGTTCCGAGCAATTGTCGCGCGGACGCATGGAAGGAAAGATTTCCGCGCGCTCGCTCGCCATTATTGCGACCGCTGGGCATGGCGCGCTGAGATTACGCGCGCGCGCAGGGAACTTCGGCGATGAGCAATTCCGCCTCGTTTGTCTGCCCGCATATGTAATCGTCGCGGCGGACGACGAGCGAGTTGCCTTGCAGCCGCCGGCCTTTCCACGGTCCCTCGCTTACTTCCCCGACGCCATTCGCGGCGGCGATGACCAGGTCCCGTTGACCGATCCGTTGGCGATACGTTTCGAGGATCCACGCGAGATTCGTGCTCCCGCCGCCGGGCTCCACCGCCCATGCGCAGGGTGAGAGAATCAAATCGGCTCCCATCGCGTGGAGTGCATCGGCCAACTCAGGGCGCCAGCAATCGGCGCAGATCATCAGTCCCACCTGGTGCCCGTTCCATTCAAAGACACTCAGCGATTTTCCCGTGGAATATGTAGGACGCGCCAATTCCAACTCATTGATCTTCCTGTGCCTCGCGCGCAATTCGCCATGCTCATCGATGAATACGGCGCTGTTGAAAACACGTCCGCCTTCGAGTTCTTCCATCCCGGCCACGATTGCCATGCGATGTTCACGCGCAGCATCTTGCAGTTGGTGAGTGAATGGCCCCGGAATCGGTTCAGCAAACTCGCGCGCTTTGCTGGAAAGCCACCCGGCGAGGCTGCATTCCGGGAGCACAACTGCATCGCAGCCCGCGGCGGCCGCGTCTTCCACCGCTCCAAGCAGTGCCGCGCAATTGGCGCGCTTGTCGCCCATTCGAATGGCGATCTGTCCGAGAGCGATGCGCAAGGGAGGATTCATTCTGGAGGAAAAGGCAATGTATGCGCGGCCACCCACAGTCCGTGTGACTCGGCGAACTCCGGCGCAAAGCGCGAAACTTCAGATGAAGAAGTTAAGAACCTTCAAGATGGTCGGAAATGTCTCCGGGGCAACGGCAAGGAGGATTGGACCGATCGCAAAAGTCGTCGTGGCCATACGAGCAGCCTGACATGTCCAAGTGGAACCTCAATGGTTTCACACGCGATTTTTCGGACAGGGAGGAACTCTGGCGCCATCGCATTTCGCCCATATCCCGACGGGGTGCGCAGGTTCAATTCAGATTGCCGCCCGACTTTTACAGCCACTTGCGCGCGGGCCGCGCGAATAAGAGATGCAGTTCGCTCAGGTTAGCTTGAGCGGACATCCGCGGCAGCCAACGGTTTCTGCGGATGCATGAACAAGAAACAAACCATGAAAAAGACAGCACTGAGTCTCGCATGCGCCTTGGTGGCCACAGCGGCCTTCGCGGCGGATGAAGTCGTAACCTCCACGACGACGACCACGTC
>CBHXZU010000029.1:0-17383 GCA_966125105.1 uncultured Prosthecobacter sp. | reverse complement strand
CCAACGACAAACCTCAAAACCTTTTTGGCCGCTGCGCTTGCAATGACGGCCCCACGGCCTGGCCGCATACCACCCCACCCCGAAGGGCTGGGTTGACGATGGAGAAGCGATCAAGGGCTGAAAGCCCGACGCAGATGCATACTAATGTGTCGGGCCGTCGGCCCTGTGCACTGTTTTTTCCGTTACCCAGCGCGGTGCGCTGGGCTGGTATACTTGCGGGCCTTCGGCCCTCCAATGCATTCCACTCCGCCCAATCGCGGTTTTCAGGTCCAACGTTCACCGTGAACTCGGGCCACATCTATCGCGACTGCCGAAATTAATTGCGCGATTACCCCAACGGCTCCGCTCCATCGATCCCTCCCCTCGGGTTGAAAACCCGCGCTCCTTTCCGCATGCGTGCTTACGAAGCGGAAAATACTTTTGGCAGAGGCTATAAACCAATACGCCCCGCCAGCGCGAACGCGGGCGGGGCGCATGAACTAGGAAAGCCAGCTTAGCGAGGAGAACCCGTGCCGCTCGATCCCGACCCGGTTGTGCCCGTGCCGGACGCGCCGCTGCCCGTGGTTCCGCTGCCCGTGGTTCCGCTGCCCGTGGTTCCGCTACCCGTGGTTCCACTTCCGGTCGCGCCGGCGCCGGTCGTGCCGGTGCCTGTGCCCGCGCTCATCATGCGGGAGTAGCCCGCTTTGAACTCATCGCGGCTGATGTTTCCATCGTTGTTGGTATCGAGCTGGCGGAATGCGGCGTCCTGGCCGGCGGCTCCCGCTGCGCCCGTGGCGCCGGTAGTTCCCGATCCGGTGGGACTCTGCGTTCCTGCGCCGGTAGTGCCGGCGCCGGTCGTCCCCGAACCGCTGGTTCCGGACCCTGTCGTTCCCGTGCCGCTGCTGCCGGAGCCGGTGGTCCCAGATGCTTGCGCGAATGCAGCAATCGGAAGGGCCAATGCGATCACTGCAGCCATGGTGTTTGCGTGGATGGTTTTCATGCAGGACAAGGATCGTGTTCATAGGACGCTCGGGCTTTCAGGACTTCGTCGGACGGCAGGCTCCGCCGCCTTCGCGAGGCGGCCCCCGGGTCTTTCCTGACCTACGCGCGGACCGTCAAAGACGCGGCGAATGCTCGCACTGCGTCGGCGAAATCTTCCCGGTGCTCGATCAGGCCCAGGTGGCGCGCGGGTGAAAGCGTGACGAGCCGCGCATTTGGGATCGTGGATTTGATCCGCTCACTGGCTGCAGGCACCGTGGTCGTGTCGCGGTCGCCGGCGACGACGAGCGTGGGCACATTGATTTCCGTGAGCGTCTCCGTCTCATCGAAGCGCATCATGCCCAGCATGCCGCGCGCAAGGACCGCAGGGGAGGCTTGCGGCATGAATTTGGCGGCAAAGTCCAGTTCCTCCCACGTTTCTGTGCCGGCGAAGGAGCTGCGCTTGGTGGAGAGATGCGCCATGCCATTGCGATAGCTCATCCAGTTCATCAAGCGTGCGAGCGGCGACAGCGCGACGGTGAGCCACATCAGCGGTTTCAGCACCGGGTTGCGGATCGCGCGGTAAAACCCCGCGCCCTTGGTCGTCCGTAGCGGATCGGTATAAGTCGTGTGCGCGAGGACTATGCCGGCAACGCGCGTGCCCATGGAGTCCGGAAACAACCGGCAGAACGTGAGAATGATCATGCCGCCAATGCTATGCCCCAGCAAAAGCGCCGGACGGTCGCCCGCCAGGTTCAGGACGGCGTCGAGATCCGCCGCAAGTTTCTCGAGGCGAAAGTCGTTATCACGCGGGCGAGCAGAGGCACCGAGGCCTGGCTCGTCCCATGTGATCAGCCGGAACTGCTGCGCGAGATCGGCTTTCACGTAGTTCCATTCCGCGCTGTGCAGCCCCCAGCCGTGCGAGACGACGAGTGGTTGGGCGTCCGGCGAGCCAAAGAGCTCGACGTGGATTTCGGAACCGTCCGGCCTGCGAATGCGCTGGTGCCCATTTGGCATGGCGTGCACTCGTCGGGGATCGTCGGTCGCGTTCCGCGCCCGCCGTTTCGCTATTCGGAACACGGCTTTCACCAGGGTGCCGCCGAAAAAGACGATGAGGAGCAAGGCAATGGCGCCGGCGAGGCAGGCGGTCGGTTCATTGAACCCGATGTCGGGCGTAAATGCCGAATTGCGGGTCTCCGGATCGAATGTCCACGCGCGTAAATACCATTCGCGACCCAGGTAAATGGCCACTCCTGCCAGGCCGAAGGAGAGCAGTCCGAGCAGCCACAGCTGCAAGATCAAGGTAGGCATACGCTGTCACTTCGGTCACCCGCGTGTCGGCTGGCTGTAAGGGCGGACCCGTGTCGGGCGCGAGCGAGTCCGTCTGCGGATCGCTGGCGCGCGGGCAGGAAAAAATCCCTCCGGCGCCTTCGCACCGGAGGGACGTGGCTCCCACTCCGATATTCTTTGGTTATCGGACCGCTTGCTCCTGCAGGTAGGAGGTTACGACCGTGGGCAGATTGCGCTGCAGCCATTCCGCCATCGCCTCCTCGTCCGGAATGATCGAGGCGCATACAGCGGATACTTCCATCTCGCCCGCGGCTTGCGCGGCGACTTCCAGCGCGCGGTAACAGGCGATCTCGAAATGCTCGCTGGCATACGCGGCGAGCAGATCTTTCACCCGCTCATCGCGCGCGAACTTCGTTCCGAGTCCCTGGACCGATTCCATGACCGTGGCCATGCCGGCTTTGATCGTGGACACGTCCGATCCCATGTTCTCGAGGCACTGCTTCACGAGATCGCCGTGCCGCCGCGTTTCTTCGAGGTGGCGCTGGGCTCTTTCCTGGATGTCTGGATGCAGGTCCTCGTTTTCCGCTTGTTTCTTCAGCGCGACTTCCAGGCCTCGCTCCATCGCGTACGCGTCGCGCAGCCAATCAATCAGTTCATCACGTGTGCTCATAAGTTTTGTGTAGTTGCCTTCAGCCGTCCCAGGCGCCCCCGGTTGTCCGGAAAGGAACGCGGTGTAAGCGCCAGCGGACCGGCTTTCGCATGATGATCTTCGCCGGCCACGCGCCCGCGCGTGTCATCCTGAAGTCCGACTGCGGGGTAGGAGTCCGATACGCGGCGGGACTACGGCGCATTCCTGAGGCATGGGTGGGCAGCCGACTGATTGGCGCGCTGCTCGCGATTTAGCGGGCGATGCCGGAGCCCTCCGCCCACACCCCGAAAGTGACCGCCCTGGACCCAGCAATGCGCCTCTGGCGCTATGCGCGCCTCAGCACACTCCTGCTATTGCTCGAGGGGCGCGCATTCATCCCGTCCGTGCGGCAGCTGCAGCAGGGAGATCCGACGGAGTCCATGTTCGTGGACCCGCGGCAAACCGCGGCGTTTGAGAATCTCTCCGAGGCGGATCGCGACTGGCTGCTGCATCGGGCGAGCGACGAAGAAGCGAAGGCAATCCGTGAGTCGGACGATTCAGCCAAGCGCTCGACCACCCTCTGCGCAGTATGGAGGCGCGAGCTCGCGAACCGCCGCTGCGCCTGGGCGTGGTATGGTGCGGATATCGAATCCATGGCCCTGTGGAATATCTACGCCATGGAAGGCGTGGCGATCGGCACCACAGTCGAACGCCTTGTACGCGCGCTGGCGAAGAAGCGCAGTGCAACTCATGCGCAACTCCGGGCGGTGACTTACCTGGACTTCAGCCGCGACGAGGAGTTGCCGGAGGACCTCGTCTTGCAGCCATACTTCGTCAAGCAGCGCAGCTATGCCCACGAGCGCGAGATCCGTCTCGTCTGCCCGGCGCCCGATTCGTCCAGTTCAGGCATCACCATCGAAGTGGATGCGGGAGAATTGATCCAGGAAGTCGCGCTCTCTCCGTGGATGCCTGATGGGGAGGCTGAAGCGGTGCAATCCTTCCTCGGCCGGCATCCGGCGATCCGAGGAAAACCGATCGCGAAATCCCGCGCTCATCGTCCACGACAGTCACATTTTCAAACCTCGAATAACGATGCGCGCCGGGACGAGAGCCGGCCCGCGCTGGCTGGAATCATCAACGTCGACCTAATGGACCCGGCCGCTCGCCACGACCCGGCGCATGCACCTGCTCCTGCGACGAACGACCGAGCCGAAACCGGTGCACAACTTTCCCTGAGAGCACATCCCTAAATTGCCAAACAGAACACCCATGAACTCACATGTTTCCAAGCTCCGCTCTTACGAAGTTCTTTATTGGCGAGCTCGACTTGGTCTCAGCCAGGAAGACTTTGACACGCTGCTCAGAAAAGTCGGTTGCTGCACACGGGAGCTCAGCGCTTTGGCCAGCAGGCAGGCTCTCCCAAGCACGGCTCGCTCCTGCGAAAACGAGGCCACCCTACGGCGCGTGCAGGCGGTCGCTGTCGCAGGCGGCAGGTAGAGAATCGGCCAGACCAGCATTCCGAAAAGCGCGTTCCAGCTTGCGATCGTTCAACGCGAGCGCCTGGTCATACGTGAACGAACCGTTAATTGACGGCGACCGTTTAACGGGCCTTAAATTAAGGCACCTACCCACCTATGAACGTCCCTTCAAACACCCGCTGGGCAGCGGCCGTCGCCCTGCTCGCGCATTTCACGTGCGCGCATGCGGTCGAAACGACCGCGCAACACTGGCGCGAACTCGGCGCCGGCTCCGCCACCGATAACGGTATCAGCAACGAAACGTCCGGCATTTCCGCAACGCCGGCGGCAGTGGTGAATCCGGCGAATGGAAATGTATTCGTCGCTTGGGAATCCGGAAACTCGGAGATCTACCTGCGCAAATGGACGGGCACAGAATGGGTGCAACTCGGCGGCTCCGGAAGCGCGGGCGGAATCAGCAATAACGCGGGCGCATCGAAGCTGCCGAGCGTGGCGCTCACGGGAGATGGCGTTCCCGTGGTTGCGTGGCTCGATGATTCGTCGGGAAAATGGGAGGTCTATTTGAAGAAGTTCAATCCGACGACGAATACATGGACGGGCGTCGGTGGCTCGGCGGAAGGCGGCGGGCTGAGCAAAGCCGCGGGTGGCATCGAAACGCCGGCGGGCGCCGCGCCGACCGTCGTGACGGGCTTGAACGGCCAGCTCTATGTTTCCTGGGCGAAGAACTCCGCCACGGAGAAACACGTTTACGTTTCCACCTCTGCGCCCACGCCGGCTGGCTGGGCAACAGTCGGCGGGACGGTGGATAGCGTCGAATACAGCGACGGCCCGACTGCAGGCATCCCTGCGACTTACCTCGGCGCATCCGATCCATCGCTCGCGATCGGCGCCGATAACGCGCCGACCGTCGCCTACCTCACGAAGAGCAGCGCCAGCAATGGAGACGTGCATGTTCGCCGCTGGAACGGCACCGCCTGGGCCCCAGCGGGCACCGGCGCCGCGACGAATGGCGGCATCAGCGGAGTGCAACCGGCGGCGGATTACCAATTGAGCCGGCCGCGTCTCGCCTATGCGCCTAGCGGTGGGCTCCATGCCGCGTGGCTTTACGTGGACGCTGCGCAGAAGCTCGGTCTCGTAAAGCGGCTCGACGGCGGAGTTTGGGCTCCCGCCGGCCCGGCCCTTGCAACCACGCTCGCGGTCTTTGAAAGCGGAGTGAGCCTCGGCTTTGCGCAGGACGGCTCGGTTTTGCTCAGCTGGGTTTGCGATCTGCCCGTCATGTCGATCACGGGCAACTCCGAGATTTATGTGAGCAAGCTCACGCGGACGACCGCGACGAACGCGCCGACCTGGCAGGAGTTTGGCACTGCCTCCGCGAGCGGCGGCGGCGTGAGCAGCACCGCGCTCAATTCCAGGCAGCCCACCTTTGCCAGCGGCCGCGGACCGGTCGCGCCGGTTCTCCTGTGGGCGGATGACACCGATCTTTCCGACCCGCGCGCCACGCAGATCTTCGCGCGTCGCGCGCAGCTTTCGGAAACCGTCTTCGAATTCAGCAATGCGACGTTCAACACGAAGGAAGGCATGCCACCGGCGCCAATCCAGGTGGTTCGCCGCGGCAGCCTGAGCGGAGAAGGAAAAGTCCACTTCGCGACCGAGGACGGCACCGCCACGGCTGGGGCGGATTATACGGCTACATCCGGCGATCTCACGTTTGCTCCTGGCGAATCCGTAAAGACCTTCACGGTGCCGATTGCGACGGACACGGTCCTCGAGCCTTCGGAAAACGTTCGTCTCGTGCTGAGCAACCCGAGCCCAGGCAGCGGGCTCGGCGCTGCTTCGACGGCGAATCTCGTAATCGCGGACACGCCGCCGCCGACTTCGAACATCACGCTCCATTTCCGCAACTCCGGCCTCGCGATCGGCGAGGGCGGCGCCCGCGTCATCGTGGAAGTCGTTCGCGAAGGGGACAGCAGCATCGCGGTCACGGTCGGATACGAAACACCCCCCTCCCCGCTTACCATCGTCGGCCTTGCGATGCCCGGACTGGACTACACCGCGGTTTCCGGAACGCTGGAGTTTGGCGCGGGCGTCACGAGTCGCTCTTTTGAAGTTCCGATCCTGGAAGACACGCTCGTCGAAGGACGGGAGACCTTCACCGCGCGCCTCGTGAACCCCACGGGCGGCGCCACGCTCGTCGCGCCTTCCACTTGCACGATCGCGATCGAGGACAACGATCAGCCCACGACGACCGCCGGGCGGTTGCAGTTTAAACTGGCGAACCAGAGCGTGAGCGAAGGAGCCGGCCAGGTAACGGTGCAGGTGGTCCGCGTGGATGGTAGCGCCGGACAGGTGTCCGTAAATTACGCGACCTCCACGTCGCCGGTCACGAGCGCGGCGACGCCGGATGTCGACTACACTTCCACTTCGGGAACACTGATGTTTGCCGACGGCGAGACGAGCAAGTCGTTCAATGTGGCGATCCTGGAAGACACGGCCGTGGAGGTTGGCGAGCTCTTCAATGTGAAGCTCTCGTCGCCCACGGGTGGGGCGACCCTCGGCACGCCTGCGGTCGCGGGCATCCTGATCACGGACAACGACACTCCCCCGCCGCCAACCAGCACCGTGCAATTCAATCCGGCCGAGTATTCCGTGACCGAGGCGGGCGGCCTTGCCACGCTGCGCGTGACGCGCGCCGGAGATACAAGCACGCCCGCGAGCATCGAATACATCACGCCGGAAGCCGCGATTGCGCTCGTGGGCGTAGCCACGCCGGGTGCCGACTATGAAATCACCAGCGGCACGTTGAACTTCGCTGCGGGTGAGACGGAGAAGAGCTTCACGGTAGTCATTAAAGCGGACGAGCTCATCGAGCCGAACGAAGTGTTCGAGGTGCGTTTGAAGAACGCGGTAGGCACAGCCCTCGGCGCGCCGGCGACCGCGCGGGTTGTAATCGTGGCGCAGACGCAACCGCAGCCGGGCGTGATCGGTTTCGCCACCGGCGAATTCCGGGCGGGCGAAAACGCGGGGCAGGCAACGATCACCGTCACGCGACGACTCGGCAGCGCGGGTGAAGTGAGCGTGAAATACGCAACTTCAGCACCGGCAGAGCACGCCGCAACACCGGACGTCGACTACACTCCTGCCGCCGGCACGCTAACCTTTGCCGACGGTGAAGTGAGCAAGACGTTCGCCGTGCCGATCCTGCAAGACAGCGATGTGGAAGGACCGGAAACTGTGCTCCTGACGCTCTCGGATCCCGTGGGAGCAACGCTCGCGGATGGCGGGGCGAAAGCCATGCTCGTGATCGGGGATGACGATCAACCCGCGGGACGTTTGCGCTTCATCGCCGATGGCGCGCGCGTTCGCGAAGGCGCGGAAAGCGTCACGCTGATCGTCGGGCGTTTCGACGGCGGCGCTGGTGAAGTGACGGTGAAATATGCGACCGCCGATGGCACTGCCACGATGAGTTCCGATTACACCGGCACCGCTGGCGTGCTCACTTTTGCCGCAGGGCAGGTGAGCAAGGCGATCACGGTGCCGATTCTCAAGGACACGAGAATCGAAGGCCCGGAGACATTTACCGTCTCGCTCAGCGATCCGACCGGCGGCGCAACGCTCGGCACGCCGAGCACCGTGACGGTGACGATCGTCGACGCTGAAACCGCCGGCGTGATCCAGTTCTACCGCAGCGATTACACCGCCAGCGAACGCTCGGATGGCGCGCTCATCACGGTGATCCGAACGGAAGGCGCGGCCGGAGAAGTGACGGTCGATTACACAACCCAGGACGGCACCGCGGAGGCGGGCTCCGATTACACCGAGACGACAGGAACGCTCACCTTCGCCGCGGGGCAAAGGGTGGCGAGGTTCACCGTTCCAATCCTCAACGACACGACGCCGGAACCCACGGAGTCGCTGAATCTCCTGCTCAGCAATCCCACTGGCGGGGTCGTGCTGGGAACGCGGAATCTCGCGCAGCTCACGATCGCCGATGATGATCAAGCCTCGCGCGTGCAATTCGCCGCGAGTGAGTTCCGCGTCCGCGAGGACAACCTTGCCGGATTCGCGCAGATCCTGGTGGTTCGTCGCGGGTCGCTCGCAGGCACGACGACGGTCCATTACACGACGACAGACGGCACCGCGACGGCCGGCGCCGACTACACCGAAACGAGCGGGGTGCTCGAGTTCCGCCCGGGACAGGCAGTGAAGTATTTCCGCATTCCGATCCTGCGCGATGACACCCTCGAAGGTCTCGAGAGCGTGAAGCTCACGCTGAGCGAAGCAGATGGCGGCATCCTCGGAACACCGTCGGAAGCGGTGCTCTACATCGGTGATCCGGAATTGCGGAACGGCAGCATTCAGTTCGCATCCGCGCAGTTCAAAGTGAATGAAGCCGCCGGCGTCGCCACGATCACCGTGACGCGCTTTGGGCTCCTCGGAAGCGTCACCGTGAAGTATGCCGCAACCGCGGGCACCGCGACGGAAACAGACGACTTCACCGCTGTTTCCGGCGTGCTGCAGTTTGCCGCCGGCGAAACGAAGAAGACGTTCACCGTTCCGATCACGGAAGACACGGTCACGGAAGAGCCGGAGACGATTCTCTTGTCCTTGAGCGATCCCACCGGAGGCGCCCTCCTGGGCACGCCATCGCAAGCGGTCCTGACCATCTACGACGCGACGACTACCGCGGGAGCAACAGCCCAATAGCATTTGCCGTCGCTTTGGCGCCTTTTGGCCCCAACCGATCGCGAACGTGTGAAATGCGTCTCGGAGGGCGAACACCAGGACGCCCTCTGCGCGTACGCAGCCATAGCCGTGGCAACGGCCAGTGTGATGGAACGTTCTTGGGAACCCCTTGGGGGGTTCGGGCGTCCTGGCGTTCGCTCCCTCCGAGATCGCCTCCTTACGCTCGACACGACAACCCCGATATCGTCCCAAGGCTAAACGACCCCGGGCAATTTGTCGCTGGTCCTACCGGCGCGCCGTCTTCCGCAAGAACGTCGGCACGTCGAGGTCCTCGCCGTCCACGATCGTCGGCTCGGATTTCTCAAAACGTCCGCGGTTCGCAGGCTCGAGGGTCATCTGCTCGGCGCGTTCTTCTTTCTTCGACCCGTTGGTCTTGGTGCTGGCTGCAACCGCTGAGGCCGGAGCATATTTTTTGGCCGCGGGTGAGACGGCACCGCTTGCTGCTGTGGAGGCAGGTGCTGCCTTGGCCACCGACTCCTTCTTCGCTACCGGCACCGGCTCAGGTTCACGCTCCCGCGCGGGTTCCGGTTCTGGCTCACGCGCCGGAAACTCTTCCTCAGCGAAAAACTCCTCCTTCACCGCCACCGGGGCAGCCACCGGCGTCGCCGGCTGCGGCGCGACTTTGCGCTCCGGCAATGGCGCGACTGGCACGGATTGCGAAGCTTTTGTCGCCACGACCGGCTCCGTCGCCGACGAGTTTGCACACAGGATTGAAACGCAAATCTTCCGCCCGAGCCTTGCATCTGCGCTAACGCCGAAACTCACGCGCGTGTTGTCCGCGATGTGCCGATTGAATTCCTCCATCAGCACCGTGACTTCGTTCAGCGTCAACTCCGTCCCGCCTGCCACATGGACGATCACCTGCTGCGCCTCGGAGAGCATGCGGCCTTTATCCATCAGCGGATTCCGGAGCGCGCGCTCGATCGCTTCATGCGAGCGATTCGAGGAATCGCTCTCGCCATAGCCAAACAAGCACCGCGTCCCGGAGCCGCTTCGACCGAACGCCGCCACCAGATCGTCCAGGCCAATGTTCACCAGCCCACGTCCCGACACCATGCCGACCAGCGCGCGAATACCCTGGCTCAGCGTCTGATCGGTCGCGACGAACGCCTGCTGAATGCCCGCGGTCGGCGAGACGATGGAACCCATGGCATCATTCTCAAAACAAAGGACGATGTGCGCCTGCTGCTCGAGTTGCGCGAGTGCTTCCGCGGCTTGGGCACCGCGACGTTTGCCTTCGAAATTAAAGGGCATCGTGACCAGCCCGATCACCGTCGCCCCAGCTTTGCGAGCGAGATGCGCCACAAGCGGAGCCGCCCCGCTTCCCGTGCCACCGCCGAGGCCCGTGCAGACAAAAACCATGTCGCTCGAACCGATCACGCCCGCGATGTCATCCACTGCCTCTTCCGCGGCGGAGTATCCGAGTTCCGGGTCTCCTCCCGCGCCGAGACCGCGCGTAGTCGCCTTGCCCAAGTGCACCTTTTCCGGCGCAACGCTGCCGTTGAGCGCTTGGAGATCGGTATTCAACGCCACGGTCTGCGTGACATCGAACCCGTCGAGAATCAGGCGATCGAGAACGTTGCATCCGGCCCCGCCGAGGCCGAGAACCTTGATGGTGGGCGCGCCGGACGCGCGCATGCGGCTAAGTTCGAGCATGGTGGTGATGGAGCTGAGCGGGCGGTTAGCTGAAGAGGCCCTTGATCCAACTGATCAGGCCGCCGCCTTCGTCGTCGCGAGTCGCTTGCGCGTACTTCACGAGGCCGATGGCGGTTGAAAACTGCGGATTCTCGAAAGCACTGGTCACGCCGGACACGTTGCGCGCGCGGCAAAGCTGCACCGGCATGCCGAAGATTTCCTCCGCCAAGTGCTTGATGCCACGCAACTCGGAAGTGCCGCCCGTCAGGACGATTCCTGCGCCGAGGTAATCGAAGAAGTCTTCCTGATCGAGATCGCGCTTCAGCAACTCGAACGTCTCCTTCATCCGCATGTGGATGATCGTGTTGAGCATCTCGCGCTCGACTTCCTTTCCCGCGAACCCGTGCTCGTCCTTGAGCGTGACCATCTCGCCGGGGAGGCAATTTCCCAGCACGCAGCTGCCTTCCTTTTCCTTCAACTGCTCCGCCTTCCCGATCGGAATGCGGAGCCCCAGGGAAAGATCATTCGTAATGTGATCGCCGCCAATGCCGACGCAACCACTCTGCGCAACCGCGCCGCGATCGTAAACGCAATAGCCGGTCGTGCCGCCGCCGATGTCGATCATCAGCACGCCGGTATTCTTCTGATTCTGCGTCAACACCGCCTGCGCCGCCGCATAGGGCGTGAACACGATGTCTTCAATCTCGAGATCGAGGTCGCAGAGGCACTGGATGCTATTGCGAATGCGGTTCGCATTCCCGTGCACGATGTGGAAATCGGCCTCGAGCTTGCGGCCAAACATGCCGACGGGATTGAGAACACCATCCTGCCCATCCACGTAGTAGTGCTGCAGGATCGTGTGGACGAACATGTTCTGCGCCGGGATTGGCGCCGCGCGCGCAGCCTCCTGCACCCGGGCGAAATCCTCCTCGAGGATCTTTTCGCGCTCTTCCGGCAACGCGTACGCGCCCCGGTTATTGAAACTCGTGATGTGCGCGCCAGTGACGCCAAGATAGACGTTCTTGATCATCACGTCGCTCTTGTCCTCCGCGTCAGCGATCGCTTCGCGAATGCACTTTCCACACGTTTCGAGATCGACGATTTCGCCCTTTCGCACGCCGCGGGAAGGAGCGACTCCAACTCCGAGGATTTGCACAGAGTCGTCGCGCTTCAATTCGCCGACTACGGCGCACACCTTCGAGGTGCCAATTTCGAGTCCGACTACGATTTGATCTTTGCCCATCTAGACGCGGCGGAACGGACGGAGCAGCGGCTCGGCTTCACGGCGGCTGGGCTCCTTGGGTTTTGAGGGTTCGGTTTTCTTGGGAGTCGTCTTGGTGCCTTTGGCTTCGATGTCGCTGCCGATTACGCGAGCACGCGGCGCCTTGCTGTCAGGTTCACGGAGCAATTCATCGATATCCGGCTCGGGTTCCGGTGGCGGCATGAAGGTCACCGGGATATTTCGGGCGATCATCACGTTCACCGTCTTGAGGTCCTGCCCCATCTTCGCGGCTTCACGCTGCACTTCGCCGAGGCGCTGCAATTGTTTGTCGAGGTCGTCCAACCCAAACGTAATCTCCGTTTGCCGCTGATTCTTGGCCACGATGCAGTAGCCTTTTGAAACATCGAGCGAGCGGATCTGAAACTCGCCGGATTCCCGGGCGCGACGAAGCAGATCCAAAGCGGAGCTTACCTCTGCCACGCGAAGCGGTTTGCCCGGCGCGAGGTCATCGAGCGGCACGCCGAAGATCAACGGCAGCGGCAGGTACTCAGGAAGCACGCGCTTGGGATGGAAGACCATGCCGTTGGCGTCGATCAAATGACTGCGCTCCGTCTTGTTGGTCCCCGCATCCACCCGCGACGAGACCCACGCCACCGGCCGGCGCTCGGTCACCGTGATCTCGATGCGGTTCGGCAGATACCGGCGCATTTCCACGCTTTCCACCTGCGGCAGCGAAAGCAATGCTTCGCGCGCTTTATCCAGCTTATAGGAGAAGATATTCTTCTCGAGCACGAATCCGGCCGTGTGGATCGCCTGCTCGTACGTCATCGCGCCGTCCGTCTTGAACCGCACTTCCTTCAGCGCGTAATCGGGATTTTCCCAGAAGAAACGGCGATAGCCCTCGGTGCCGGCCCAATAGATGCCACCCACCAAGCCGAGGAGGATGACGATCTTCGCCACGCGCACCGTCCACCTCGAGATGCTCCGCCACGACACCGCGCGCCCGCGCTTCACGACGCTCTTGATGATGTATTGCTTGCGGCGCTCTTTCTCCGAGGTGAGCCGGGTATTGCGGGTGCGGCGCTTCTTCATGATCCAGGAAAGCGGGCGAGCGAAAGTTCAACGATGCGGCGGCAGAGTTCGGCGTAGCTGATGCCCACGGCCGCGGCAGCCTCGGGCAAGAGCGACGAAGGCGTCATTCCGGGGATCGTGTTAACTTCGAGCACGAAGGGCTCGCCCGCGTCGGTGAGCAAAATATCAACTCGGCTGTAAACCTCAAGATCAAGCGCTCGATGCGCTGCAATTCCGACATCCTGCACGCGCTTCGTGAGCTCCGGCGAAAGCGGCGCAGGGCAGAAATGGTCTGCGCCCGCCGCATTCGGATTCAGGAACGGGTATTTATTGTCGAAGTTATAGAAGTCTTTCTTCGCCCGGATCTCGATCACCGGCATCGCCTGCCCTCCGACGATACCGACCGTGAGTTCGCGTCCGGCGATGTATTCCTCCACGAGGAGCGTGTCGCCATAAACCCACGCGTCGCTGAGCGATTTCTCCAGTTCCGAGGCCTCGTGCACGATGAAGACCCCCACGCTGCTGCCTTCCTTCGGCGCCTTGATCACGAGCGGCACCGGCAATGAGGGCCTTTGTCCCTTGCTGATGATCTCGAACTTCGCCGTCGGAACGCCGCGCGCGACGAAACGCTTCTTCGCCTCGATCTTGTCGATCGCCAACTCGCTGCCCTCCACCCCTTCGCCGGTGTAGCGAAGGCCGCGGCTTTCGAGGATGCGTTGAACCTGACCATCTTCGCCGAAGGTCCCGTGGATCACGTTGAACGCGACCTGAGTTCCCGCCGGAACTTCGAAGTTGTCGCCCTGGACATCCACGGGCGTGACTTTCGCGCCCAGGCTCTCGAGCGCGCTCACCACGCCTTCGCCGGACTTCAGCGATACTTTCCGCTCCGACCCGGGGCCGCCCATCAGGACGGCTATGTTCATGCCTGCGATATCGAGACTCATGGAAGTTTTTTGCATAGGAGGACGATACGCGAAAATGCGGCGGATCTTTCGGGCATCATTCGGTTACCACCTTGGTTTCGCCAACGATCTGCACTTCGGTATGCAAGTCGAGGGATCGCTGGTTGCGCGCCTTCTCCTTAATCAGCGCGATGAGATTCAGAACGTCGGTCGCCGTGGCGGTTCCGTCGTTCACGATGAAGTTCCCGTGGATTTCGGAGACCCGGGCGCCGCCCACGCGGGTGCCTTTGAGACCGAGCTCGTCGATCAGTTTCCCAGCCGGGATCGAGTTCGGATTCTTGAAGATGCAGCCCGCTGAAGACTCGCGCGGTTGTGAGGAGCGCCGCTTTTGCATGCTCTCCTCGAGTTTGCGCGCGATGTCGTCAGGGTCGCCCGGCGCACCGCGGAAGATCGCGCTTACCGCGTAATGCGTCGCGAGGATCGGCACATCGCGATAATTCACGACCAACTCGGACGGCGTCTTCGTGTGGAAGTTCCCTTGTGCATCCACGAAGCGAATGCTCACCACATGGCGGAAGGTCTCACCGCCCATCGCGCCGGCATTCATGCGAAGCGCGCCGCCGACATTTCCGGGAATGCCTTCGAGCCATTCCAGTCCGCCGATCTGCGCGTCGCGCGCGGCGATGGCTACCGCGCGTTGTTGCACGCCGGCTCCAGCGGAAATCAATCCTTCGTGGACCTCCAGTCGCTTGAACTCGCCCCGCGACAAATGCGCAACGACTCCGCGGATACCTCCATCGCGAACGAGAAGGTTCGAACCGCGTCCCATCACGAAAAGCGGAATGCTCTTCTCCGTGGTGTAGCGGACAAGTCGCGCGAAGCCTTCCTCGGTTTCCGGTTCCGCCCAAAATTGCGCCGGACCGCCCACCCGCATCGTCGTGTGCTTGGACAGCGGCTCGTAGAGTTTGATCGAGCCGGGGCCCATCACGTTGAGCAGTTCGTCGAGGACGGCGAGATCCCGAGTAAGCACGGCGCCTTGCTCGTGAATATTGCCGGCGCCCAGCGTGATGATGAGATCCCCCGGCTCCACCTGCCGGCCGATCTCGATGGCAATTTGCGGGCGATGCGGCTGGAAGCTGCAGCCCGGTTGTCCCGTCTGTTCGGACACGGCATCGACGATCGTTTGCCCCGTGACGCCCGGAATTGGCGGCTCACTCGCCGGATAGACGTCCGCCACGATGAGGACATCAGTATCTTCAAACGCCCGCCCGAACTCGTCACGCAGTGCCTGCGTGCGGGTGTAGCGATGCGGCTGAAATGCGGTGAGCACACGCTTGCGACCGGTCTGCCGCGCGCTTCCGAGGGTCGCCCGGATTTCAGTGGGGTGATGACCGTAGTCGTCCACCACCATGAAGCGCTCGCTGCGATACTTGATTTCGAAACGCCGCTTCGCTCCGCGGAACGACTCTAGTGCTTCGGCAATTTTCGGAAACGGGATACCCAGTTCGGTGGCCAGCGCGATGACTCCCGTCGCGTTGCTGACGTTGTGGCGCCCGGGGACATTCAGCGTGATCGCGCCGAGGACTTCCCCGTGGCGCGTGACGACGAAATGCGATTGGAAATCCTTTGCATGCACCGCCTCGAATCGATACGCCGCATGCCGGGATTCGCCATAGGACACCGCCCGCGGGTGGTCACCGCAAATCCGCGCCGCGTTCGAATCATCCGCGCAGTAGAAAACCTTGTCCTTCGTGTGCGCGAGTAGTTCGCGAAACGCGCGCTCGATGGCCGCGAGATCTTCATAATGGTCGAGGTGCTCCTCCTCGATATTCAGGATGAGCGAGTGTTCGGGATGGTAGCCGACAATCGTGCCATCGCTTTCATCCGCCTCCGCGACGAACCACTCGCCCTCGGGGTCCCAGTGCGCATTCACCCCGAGGATCGGAATCTCCGCACCGACGTAGTGCGATGGATGCACGCCACCAGACCGCAGGACATACGCCGCCATCGAACTCGTCGTGGTTTTCCCGTGCATCCCGGCAATCACGATGCCCTTCTTCAGGCGCATGATCGCAGCCAGCGCATCAGCCCGCCGGATCATCGGCTTTGCGAGTTGCTTCGCCGCGTCAAAGTCGGGATGGCCCGGCTTGATGGCTGACGAGTAAATGACGAGGTCGGCATCCGTGACCTTCGCCGCATTTGCCGGAGTCGAAAAATCGAGACCGATCGATTTGAGCCGCTCCGTTTCCACGGTGGTGGCCTTGTCCGTCCCGCTCACTCGATGGCCGAGAGCCAGGCACAAAGCGGCAATGCCGCTCATGCCGGATCCGGACACACCGATGAGGTGGATCCGTTTCCCTTCGGAAACAAGAGCCTGCGCAAGTGCTTCGCCGTTCGTCATGAATTGCAGGATCGAAGAATGGTTTCGGCCACCCGGCTTGCGGCATTGGTGGGGGCCAATTGCCTGCTGCGTTGCGCCATCCCTTCCAGCTGAGCCGGCGTGTCCAGAAACGACGAGATGATCTGCGCGAGCGTGTCGCCAGTAGCGTCACTTTCTTTCAACAGTATGCCAGCGCGCGCGCGATCAAAAATTGCAGCATTTGCGGTCTGGTGGTCATCCGCCGCGAAAGGGAATGGAATGAGCACGGATGGCAGCCCGAAATAGGAAATTTCCGTGAGGCTGGCCGCGCCGCTCCGGGCGATCGCCAGATCCGCCGCGGCGTAAGCGTCTTGCATCGCGTGATGGAAGGCGGCGACGTGCGCGGAGACCCCGGCTGACGCGTACGCCGACCTGGCGATTTCCACGTCGGACTTGCCCGTCAGGTGAATCACCTGGATTGACCGTCCCTTGAGCTTCGGAAGCGCGTCGATCACGCGCTTGTTCAGGCCGCTCGCACCCTGGCTGCCGCCCATTACCAGCAAGGTCGTCTTATCCTCCGCCAAGCCGAACCCGCGACGCGCCTCGGCCTTGTTCACTGATTTGGTGAGCGCGGTGCGCACCGGCGTGCCCGTGACCTCACACTGCGCATTGGGAAAGTGCTTTTTGCATTCCTCAAATCCGAGCAGCACTCGATTCACGTAACGCGCATTGAGTTTATTGGCGCGTCCCGGGATGGCGTTGGATTCGTGGACGAAGGTTGGCACTCCGCGCTTCCGGCCCGCGTAAATTGGCGCGAAGCAGGTGAAGCCGCCCATTCCCAACACCGCTGCAGGGGTCCACTCCCGGTAGAGCTTTTTGCACTCGCTGATCCCTTTCCGCAGCTTCCAGAGAAAGCGCAGGATGGCAAGCGGGGACTTCGATTGAAGGCCCTCTCCGCTGACCTTCTCGATCCGAAACTCCTTGCGGCCCTCGGTCGCTGTGGCGTCGATCGCTTACGCCGAAATCAGGAGCATGACTTCATTCCCACGGCTGCCCAGGACCTCGCCCCCCGCCAGACCGGGCAAGAAAAGGCCGCCG
>CBHXZU010000028.1:0-17572 GCA_966125105.1 uncultured Prosthecobacter sp. | reverse complement strand
GGACGCGAGAGATTCGCCGTGCCGCTCGCCAGCTGCGCAGGCACGTCAGCGGCTGGAGTCACAAACACCGTGGCGCCATTTGTCGCCACTGTGTCCGTCCTCGCCACGGAGAAGGTATTCGCGGTGACCGCCGTGATCGTGTAGAGCCCGGACGTGGGCACCGGCTGCGTGTTGCCGATGAAGTCGAGCTGCACAATGGCGCCAACCGCAAATCCGTGAGCCGTCACCGTGAAGGTCATCGTAGTTGCCGTTGCGGCAAGGGCTCCAATTGAGCTCACCTTCGACGTCGGCCCACCC
Source organism: uncultured Prosthecobacter sp. (assembly GCA_966125105.1). GTDB lineage: Bacteria > Verrucomicrobiota > Verrucomicrobiia > Chthoniobacterales > Chthoniobacteraceae > SXWH01. Next base: position 17,275 of record CBHXZU010000028.1, on the reverse strand, counting down.
ATCGCGATCTTCAGTTCATCGCTCGAGCGGAATTGAATCGTGCCCTGCCCGTTCACCGGGAGCGGCGTTCCAGTGACGTATTCCACGTACATCGAACTGCCGGCTGAATAGAAGAATCCATTTCCGGTCGTGGTGAAAACCGTCATGCCACCGCTCTGCTGATACGCGGCAGTTTCAAAAGATTTCGTCCGCAGCGTGAACGAGTTCGGTCCAGTGACGGTCACCGAGTAAAGCGCGTCGGTTGGCTGTCCGACCGCGCCAGTGGTGCTGTCGTCAAAGTCCACGAACACCGTATTGCCCGAGCTATAAAGGTGCGGCGCGGAGGTAGTGACCGTGATCAGGCTGCCGTCTTGCGAATACGTGCCAGGCACGGGCGTCGGCGCCGGGAAGGCACGGGCGATCGCCGTGATGCGGCAAACCGGCTCACGTTGTTTTCCAAAGCCCTGACTCGCAGACGCGACGACGCTGCGCGCTTCGTAATCGAGGAAGATCGCCTTGATCACCGCCTTCATATCGCCGCGCACTCCGCTGCCATTGTCGTTGAACTTCGAAACGACGCGATAGAGATAGCCGCGGCTCGGCGTGCTGGTCACCAGGCGCTGGATTAATTGCCGGCAGATGAATGGACCAACGTTCGGATGATTGAAAATCGCGTCGTGGGTAGCGTTCAGCTCCTGCATCGGCAGGGCTTGATACGCGGGCATGTTGTATTCCGTGGAACTGTGCGCTGCGTACGGATCGAGTGGGACCCCGTTCAAGACGGGCAGGCCAGGAATGACCTCGTTGTTCAGCAGCCGCTTCGGCCCGGTGAAGTGTCGCAACGGAACTTCCCGCATTGGATCAATCCAGTTCGAACTAGCGCTGAACGACGTCTTGAGAGCGCCGGTATAATTGTACTCCCAACCGGTAAACGCGTGCGCGAATCCGATGATCGCATTCTGGTCGTAGGTGTCGATCGGCACGCCCTTTGAGTTCAACATCAGCGAGCCGTCGGGATGCATCCGATAAAGCCCGATGCTGAAGAGCTGCAGAATCTCGCGAGCGTAGTTTTCGTTCGGAATGAGTCCCTTTGCTTTGTCCGGCTTGTCGTTCCGCAGCATGTCCAGGTAACGGCCCATCGCCGGATGCAGCGACGTGTTGATGAGCACGTCGCGGAAGTTGCCGAACGCGTTATCGAGCAACATGTCGTAGTAATCCGAGATGGCGTCGGCCCGATCGTCGAGTGGCGTGTTTTCCGAAACGACGAGGATCTCGCTTAGAGCGAATGCAACGCGCTGCCGCAATTGGTCATTCGAAACAATCGAGTTCCGCCACCAGGAGTTGAACAGCATGGAACCGGTGAACGACCCGTTCTGGCCATCTGTCTGGTTGCGGTTCGCGAAGACGAAATCGTAGTGAGACGTCTTCGGCAAATTGAACTGGGCGTTGAGCCAGGCTTCGAATCCGTTCGCCTGCACGGCCTGGATGTCATCGGGATTTCCGTCGGCGTCGGCATCCACGCCACTCGTTCCAAAGGTCGTTTGGTTGAGGAAGCGCGCCGCAGCGGCGCGGTTTTTACTGCTCTCGGGATGATTCGCGTTGTTCGCGTCCGTCCACGTTTGAGCGGCTGGCGGCGTGAACGTTTGCGATGCGGCCGCGAGGCGGAAGTTTCCGCGGATTTCGCCGTTCGGATACGCGCTGGAGTGCACGTTTAGATACGCCTGACCACCCTTGATCACGTTGATGATATCCTGGGCAGAGATTGCGCCGACTCCTTTGATCGGCCATGCATAGCTTCCGTCAGGCGACTGCGTGGCGGTATCGATGTCGAAAATGATTTCGCCGCCGTGGGCGTCCGAGTGGATGTGCTTCGCCACAACCGGCGTGGTGAGATTCGAGTAAGTGAAAGAAAGCACCGCCTGCGCTTCATCGGCGCTCAGCCGGAGACTGGCGGAACCGAATCCCGAGGTGACGGCCCCTCCCTGCGCAGAGAGATTCGTCACGTAGAGCGTGCTTTCGCCGCTCGTGGGGGCGGGTGGAACATAGGGCGAAAGAACATAGCCAGGGACGATCTCGGAAGGCGCCGTGACGCTCGCGGGATCGACGCCGCCTTGTCCCGGCTTCAGCCATCCGACGCTGACGTGATCATTCCCCACGCCGGCCTTGTGCCGCACTTCCACGTAGTATTGGCGCCCTGCGTCCAGCCACAGGAGCGGCGACTTGCCGGCATTGGCATTTGTCCATTCGCGGTAGCCCGTCGCGGACGTGACCTCCGCGCGCTTGAAGCTGTTTACCGGATCTTCGTCGTTGCTGATGTAAAGTTCCGCCGCGTCGCTCGCCGCGAGGAAGAACTTGTAGATCCCCGTGGTCGGTGCCGTGATGTATCCGCGAATCCGCGCGCCGTAGTCATCGGCCGCGTTCTGCGGTCCCTCCAGGCTCGAGACATTCGCAGTGCTCTGCGGAGGGAGTCCGAGTGGCAACGCGCTCACCGAGGTCCCGGGCAATGAAGTCCACACATCGCGAGCGATTGCGCCGCCCGTCGCGAGCACCGTGAGTTGGAGCACGGCTGATCCAGATCCGGCACTGTTTGTTGCCGTGATCGGTATCAACCATTCCCCTGCAGCCGTCGGCGAGCCGCTGATCACACCCGTCGCCGTGTTGATCGACCATCCGGCAGGCAGGTTGGATGCCGAATAACTCGTGGGGCTGCCGCTCGCGAGGATCTGGTAGTTGTAAGGCCCGCTGTCCTTGATGAGCAGCACCTCCAGCGCGCTCGTAATTTGCGGCGCCGTATCGGGAAAAAGCCGATTGGTGGGAATGACCTCTGCGGTTTGATTCTGGCTCGACCAGCGCAGGTGACATTCCGCTGGGCCGGTCGTTTCGAAATGCTCGAGGACAATCGGGTAACGCACACCGGCGGCGAGTTCGATCGTGCCGGTCGACGTGCCGCTCAAATTATTCCCCGAGTCGCCGTTGTTTGGCCACTTGTTGATGATCAATTGGCCATTCACCCAAAGGCGCGCACAGCGGTTGTGAATGACGGTGAAGGTATAGATCTGTGAATACGCAGGCAGCACTTCGCCCGTCCACCGGCAGGCAAAGTAGTCGGTGTTCACCAGTGCATCCGGCGAACCTACTCCTTTCGTCGCAGAGTCCGCCCACGTGTAATCCACCAGCGGATCGATGCGCGTCACCACCTGGTTGGTAAACGCGGGTGCAACACCTCCAGTTCCATTCGGAGTGAGATTCGTCGCCTCATTGTAGAAACGGGCGCGCAATCCAGTGCCCGTCGCGGAGGTGCGATCGTTCACGATCACCGCGGCGCTAGTCTGTGACCCGAGCACATAATTGGCATTTGGCGAGAGGGTGAGAATCGCCGCTTCCGGAGATTCGACCAACGCGTCCCCCTTCGGCGCGATCTGCACTACGACCGAATTAACACCGAGGCCAAAAGTGACTGAACCGGTAACTGCATCATAGTCGGTGCCCGATTGCGCCGGACCGCTCATCGTATAGTTCACGGTCACAGCCTTGATGCCGCCCGAACGCGTGATGACAAAGCTCGCCAGATCTGTTGCCGGCGCTCCCTCAGCCGGCTCCGTCCCGAGATCGTCGAGCGCGAACACCTGAATCGTGCTCGGACCGGTAATCGCCGAGGTCAACCACTGCAGGTCCGGAATACCGGAGCTTCCGTGCGTGTAGGCGTTCTCAGGATCGAGTCCGACGACATGCTCCTCCCAGTCTGAGACACCATCCCCATCCGAGTCTTTGTCGTAAACCGCCACGCGGTAGAACGTCCCTGTAGGCCCCGCCGTAAGCGTAACCGAAAGATCCGCGCCGGTGCCCTGGATGAACTCTGCGCTAGTCTCTGTCCAACTGTTCGCGTTCGTCAGGACTGTGGTGGTTTGCACTTTGTAGCGCTTCCCCAACTGACTCGGCCAATGAAGGGTGAGATCCGTCCCCACGAGTTCCATATTTCGGACCTCGATAATGTCCGAAGGTGAAAGCGGATCCGTTCCCGCCCCGGCTTCCTCCGCATTCGTGCGACCATCGCCATCGGAGTCAACCGACGGAGCGAACCCGGAAGCGTTATACTTTAGTTGCCAAATGTCGCCGATTCCATCACCCGCACCGCCATTCTCCTGAATGTCCACCACGGCGCGAAGAGGCACCACGAGCAGGGCTAGAACGAGGGCGAGGAGGGCGGCAAAGGAGTTTGCACGCGAGTTCATGCGGGTAGTTTTTTGAAAGCCGACGAAAGGGGCGCAGCTAAATTGGAAAGCGAATCCGAGAAGCAGAAGCATAGAATGCGCTCCGGGCTTGGCAATGGGTGGTTTTTCCGGTCGGCGTAACAAACTCGTTACGGGTGTTGCGGCCGGACGACGGGGGAAGGCGCCGGGAACCTAATCCATCATGGACGTCGGCGCTTTGGTGAGCGACGGGGCTGCGGCACTGCGTGCCGTCGCCGTCGCACTGCGCACAATCGCTATGGAATGCCCGCCACAAGCCATTGCTATCCCCCCATCCGCCTACTATGTCCCGTTATTCGCCTTGTATGTCCCATTATCTGCCATTGCTATCCCACCATACGCTTTCCCGTTTCCGTCATAAGCTATCGATATCCCGCCCCACGCTTCCGCGATCTCGTTAAGCGCCGTGGATGTCCCGGAAGTCCCCATTGCTCCTCTGCCCACTGCCTTTGCGGCTCTGAATATCTTCCCTGCCGCTGCTCAAGTCGGAGCGATGAGATTGGAACTGCCCAGAGGTGTTTGCGGATCGCGCAAAGCGCTTCGCTCGACCGATCCCGCCGCGCCTGTGCAGGCCCAGATCAGCTTCGGCCCGGTACTATCAACTGATGAGCAGCAATCTCGGGGCATCGGTCGGGAGAGTTTCCGGGGCTCGGTGAATGCACGGCAGCACGGGATTTCCCGGGTAATCCGTGGCTACGCGCCACAGGTGATGCAGCCCGAACGAAAAGGGCCGGGCTCCCGGTTTCGCCTCATAATGAAGATCGTAGAAGTTCTCGTTCAAAAACTCCTGGAACTCCTCGCCTTCACCGCCGCCAAACATTGCGAGCAGCGCCGCGCGCGTTTCAGGAACGTCTGCTCGCCTGATGGCATCTTCATTGAGCAATCCCTCCGACGACGCTCCAGTATACGTGCAAAGCCACGTGTCCGCCGGGACCGTCGCACTATCGGCATGCCACGAATAGACGTCGGTCGGGAATGCCCCCTCGCGCTCATCCCGGACCGTCCGGTGAATGCAATTGAGTTCCGGCAGCAGGTCAATCGCGCGCAGACGCTCGAGATCCTCGAGCATCACCTCGCAGGCCACGCGGCCAGCCTTACTCAATGAAAGCGCCCGCAACCGGGATTCGTCGACCGGAGTGATCCCTTCGGTCGGGCCAAGTTTCTCCGCGACCTCAGCGAAATCACCCGGCAATTCGCGCGGCCAGCAAAGGGCGTTCACTCCGTCGGCCATCGACGCGGCAACGAGTTCTTCAAAGCTACTCACCAACTTGACGCGCCCGGAGTGATGAGGCGCCAGAAAGATTTCAGGAATTGCCAAGCCGCCAGACTGAGATCGCGCCTTTGAGAAGCCAATCCTTCACTCTTTGCGAAAACGGGCGCGCCTTGCATTTGTCGGGCGCGAGCGACGGCGGATTGCAGCAAACGCCAAACGCAACTGCGAGTCCTCGCAAAACGCGCCGTGGCACACCGGGTGAAAATGCGCAGCCGAAATCGGAATCACCTTGGAAGATGCCCCGCCGCGCAAGTCGGGTCCCAAACGAGAACTATGCGGGCTTTTGTTTGTGAGTGCTTTCCAGCCTGCAGAGCTCGTAAATCCGGGAGAGATTTTTCGGAAAATTGGGCACGTCCGATTCTCCAACGCTGCTTTCCTGCGCAAACGGACACGGAACACCGGGCAGATGCCAGCAGAAGCCGTTTCCAAGGCGATCCGGTTTCGAACCTTTGGCTTTGTTGGCGCTCCACGCAGGTTGAAAGGCACGGATCGTCGCAGCGTGCTCTTTAAGCCATTTCCTGAGGTAATGTTCGCGCAGAGCAATTCCCGCAGCTTTTCGAACTGCCAAAGCGGCCACAGGGAGATCGTTGAACTTTAGCGTTTCAGGCTCGGGCTCGGGATCGGTCTTTTTGTTCTGATCGTCCTTTGCAAGTATCTGGATCGCGCTTGCCTCGCTGGCGAGCGTCTCACGCATCCATTCGCCGGTCCATCGAGGTTTGTTGACAGAAATGACCAATCCATTCGCCGCCTCGGAAACCGCCTTAATCAGCTCAGCACAATTACTCCGCGTCTCCGTGGCCTCGGCCTCCGGCACGTGCTCGAGAATGCCTTTTGCATCCTCGACCAATCGCCTGGCATGCTGAATCGCTTCCCCGCGTCCACGGAATTGCATGTTCCCCGCGTCGTCGGACCACGGGTCTCCGGATGCCGGCGCGATACGCTCATGATTGCCGACACCCGTCCGCAGGTAGCGAGAGAACTCCTCAAACGTGCTGAAGCACCCATGCGCGATACTCGCGGCCTGATTCTCGCGGCGAAACCCGAGCATCGGATGAAAGGCAAAGGTCCCGCACAGCCATTTGGGTTTGACCGCGATTACGTGCACGTCCACGGGTCGGTAATCGTCGCGTTGTTTCGCGGTGTAAATCTGCTGCACTTCGCGTTGCGCGCGGACGAAGTCCTCGATCTTCTTATTGTGCTTCATCACGGTCGCGCGCGCCGAAACTTTGCGCCAGCTCTGCGCCACATTATTCGCGCGGTCATGGCCGTCGGCACCGTTCCAAATCTCCGCAGCCGGCTCGAGCGATGCGGTAAACACGAGGTGAGGACAATCCGACGCGCCTTCCGCCTTTTCGATATCTTTGAGGTGATCGATGACGGCGTTGAACGGCAGGTTGTCGAGAACCCCGCCATCGCAATAGGGCACAACGCGATCCCCCGGTTTCCGGAAAATCTCCCACGACCACTGAGGCCGAAATGCGCCCGGGAATGCGCTGCTGGCCAGCAAGCCTTCGATAAGACGAGGATTCCCTTCCTTGCCGCCCGGCACATCCGGCGACTTCAATACCTCCATGCATCCGGTGCGCATGTTTGTGGTCACCGCGATGAGGTCGACGTCCTTGCCGAAAATCCGGAAATCCGCTGCCTCGGGGTCGTCCGCATATGTCTCCTTCTTCCCGTTGGGAGAAGGCAGCGGATGCGCTCTCAAGACCAGTTCACGCAGGAGCAGATTCAGGGGCTCCGCGCCGAGCACTTCCAATCCTACCCCGTACCACCCAAGCATCTTTTGAATATAGTCCGTCAGGCGGGGCCCGAATTGATCCCAGCGTCCATCACGCGCCGCGTGCGTTAACAAAGCCAATTCGCACGGTGTGATATAAGTGACGCGTTCGATACCCGCGATCACGCGCCGCATTCTCCCAAAATAAACGTCCGTGGAATTCCGCTCGAGACGGCGGAAAACCACATCCATGTCGCGGAGAGAGAATTTCGCATTGCCGGCGCGCAGGGTGAATTTTCGCACGAAGTCCGCCAAGCGATCGGTTAGGACGAGGCGATCGAGCGCCAAATAGGTCGCGCCGAGTTTTCGCATCGCCATCACGCGAGCGACCGCCTTGGGATCTTGCGGGGCCTTCGTTTCTGCCGCTTTGGGATCTTTCGCTTCCTCCGTTTTTACCACCGCGTTCGCTTTTGGATCTGGCTTTGCCGCCAAGACCTGGGCGATCAGCGCGCCAGTGATAGAGCCAACAGACGCGCCCGCGACAACTCGCGGAACGATTGCAAGCATCTGCAAAGCATTCGCAACGCCTACCTGGAAGACACCGCGGAAGACGCCGCCGCTGAATAGACACGCAACCAACGGTTCGATCGTTCGATCTGGTTTTGGACGTCTTTCATGCTGGTCCCCCTCCGGATGGGCGTATTGCTCGATGACGCTCGAGATGTTCGACGTAAAAAGGCTGCTTCCGCCGAATCCGAATTGCACGAGGCGAGAGGGATACTCCGTGTACAGCTGGGTCCCTAATTTCGAAAATGTGAAGAAGGCGGACGCGCCCTTTACCTCCGGATTCGTGAAGTAAACGCCGCCATCCCTGCCATTCCGTTTCCGGCACGCGGCGCATATCTCCGATATCCCAGGCCCGATTTCGGGCCGGCTTCCCGGAAGGGCACAGCCAGCCTTTCGATGATGGGCCATCAAGCTCGTGCACGAACCGTCCCAGTCCTCAGGTTTGAGTCTCGGTTCTACTTCTATGAGTTTCTTCATCGTCTGGAAGCAACCCACCGCGATCGCTTCTTCGACCAAGGCGCGCCGATCCTGCGGTTCGGCGGTCGGGATGCGCGTATTCATGCCCAGCGGCCGGTCCGCTTCGATCCGATGCGGCTCCGCGCGCAGGACCCGGACGCTTCCCGCCGAAAAAACTGCCCCGCTGTCGTTCGGGAGCGTGGCGTTGAATAGTCGCATCAAATCCACTTCCAACTCGGCATCGCGAAACCGTTGGAGCTCGAGACCGCGTTTCGCGACCTCGGTCAACTCCGTGAAGGCAGAGTCCACCGTCGCGGGATCCCGCTCGGACTCCGGCGCAGCCTTGTCGCGCTTCTCCACGTCGCGAGGCAAAGGAAACGGCGAGACCGTGAAGATTTGCACGCGGTCGCGTCCGGCCACGTGGACGGGAGCCTCGGTGCCATCCGTCATGAATTGGCGAAGATAGCGCAGCGCCTCGCGAATCGGCTCATTAGCCACGTTTGCGCCATCAATGTACCATTCGGATTGGTCATTCACGATTACCTCTTGGGCGCCCACCAGCGGAACCATCGCCGTTGCCGCCATCAGCGCGTCGACGACCGGCACGTCCTCGCGCATCCCCTCCATCTCGAGCGTGCGAATGTTCGCCGCAACCGGGACGATGCGGATATTTCCGAGCTTGGCGTAGCAATTCAGCGTTTTCGGTTTCGGCACGCCGGTCGCGACCGAATCTTGCGCCTTGTCCCGGTCTCCCAACTTTTCAAACAACGCAGTGTCCACCGCGTAATCCATGTTGAACTTCCCATAATATCCCGGGTCAAAGGTCTTCACGAACGCCTGCTTCAGCGCGAAGCTGTCACCGAGTTCGTTTCGCAGCGCGTAAGAGGCCAGGACCCGGTCGACGTCATCCAGCTTCTGCGATAGCCCAAGCGATTTCCTGACTTTCGTGGCGATCCAAAAGAATGGCGCAAGCACGGGTGATAACAGGAGCAACAGGACGCCCAAAACGTGCTGCAATGCCCGTTTCAGCCAGCGCCAGTAATTTTTGCGGAAGAGCAAATCCTTCGCGCTTTTCGCGCCGCGCACCTTGAGGTCACGCATCCGTTTCTCTTCCAAAGGTCCGAGCACCCACGCCATCAACACCTGTCCAATAATCTGTCCGGCTGCGATGAGCGTCCGGCCATTCCAGACCAAGTGCGCCCAGATCCTCAAAGAAATGAGGATCTTCCGTCCAGCGCGCTTCGTCCATTGCCGGATATCACCGGACGCTTTCAAATCGAGAGCAAGTCGCGCCAATCGAGTGAGGGAAGACAAGCGGAGCCTCATCTCCATCAGGGCGTTCAGGAAACTGATGACCCCGTGCTTCGCGATTACCGACCGCTCCCTTAATCTCCGTTCGTTCGCAAACTGCACCGGGGTCTCAAGCGGAGGCAATGGCCGAAAGGCGTGCACCTCAGAGTAATCCGGCCAAAGGGCGCGGAATAACTCAATCGGGGTCTCTCGGTACGCCTCGAGCAATTGCAGAAACCGGCCGGCTTTTGCCGCAGCCTTCTGCTCGGCAGACTTCGCTTCCTCCTGCGGCGTCTGGTTTTTGGGTTCGCCCTGTTCTTCGCCCGCCGTCAGCACCTCGCCAAGAGCAACGGCATTAATTGCGCCAGCAGAAACCCCGAGCACCACGTCCGGCTTCACCCCGGTGAGCATCAAAGCCTGAATCGTCCCGATCTGCATCGTGGTATCGAGCGCTCCTGCGGCGAAAGCAAAAACCCGCAATGGCTGGGTTCCCACCCCCTGCTGTGTTGGGTCCTGCGGGGTGGTCGATGGGAGCGTTGTTGACTGACTGTTTGCTGCCACCGTGAGACTCTGGCGGCTTCCGCCGCCTGCACGTGGAGGGGAAAGTTTTGGCATATGGATTTGGGTTCTGGTTAGGGATTAGATGCTCCGGATCGGCATCCTTAGCTTCCTTCGAGCTCGCCTGGCGCGTAACCAGCAACGAACTCCGGGCAGAGTCGCGAAGCTGCTCGAGTTTTTCCGGCCTGCACGAAAGCCGCTTATGGATAGGATGGGCCATTGGGAACAAAGCCTAACTAGGCTTGTAACAAAGAATGCAGCCAGCAGTCAAGAGACCGCAATACTAACCACATCCGACGGTAACTTCAGGGATCTCCTGAGGCCCCGGCACCCTCCGCGAAGCGGCGCTTTTAGCAGGAAAGTCCCTTCTCGACGCGCGCATATGAGCCACAAGAAGTCAAAAGCTCCTGGGAAGGCATCGCAAAGCAGCCCCTGGCTGCAGCCGCCCGCGGGCGGCACCTTGCAATTACCCACAAATCTAACGGCCCAAAGTGGGTCATCTGAACGAGTGGCGAGGAAAGAGCCCGAAGTGAAGGACCCCGAGCCACTCGCGGAAAACGTCTTGCCCAGAGGCAGCAATCTCCGTTTGGCAAACGCTCACCACGCATCGCTCTTAAATTAAAGACGTGCTCGCAATTGCTGCGGGATCCTTCACTCCGTAGCTCGTTCTTCGCTGACTGCGTTGCTACCGACTTTTCACCTCGAACCAAAACGGCCAGGTCGGAAACCGGCTACCGCACGACTCCCTGGTCAATCATGAGGATCTTCCGCTTCACCGGCAGGATTCTTACATCAACGATGGCCGCCTCGCCGGGCTGCACTTCCAGCTCACGCTCCGGATTCTCGATGAACGTGCTGGGAGGCAGGTTTTCGGAGGCGATCTTCGCTTTCCATCGTCCAGGACGGAGCCGGTCGAAAATGGCCTCCCCTCCGCCATTTACCTGCTCCACCACCCGCTCGGTGCCGGAACTCAACTCGACAAACGTGGCGGGAACACCTTCCGCGCGAACGAACTCCCCGTCTCGCCCGAAAGCAAAGCGACGCGCGTGCACGCGAACGGTTCCCGCGCGGCTGGCCTGCAAGCGCAGCTCCTTCGTGACACCACCGCGCACGAGGACATTCGACGGAACTTGGGTCGCCACGAGATTCGCGCCCAGGGAGTCGGCGAGCACTTGCAGATCACGATTGCCCGGCTTGACCGAAGCGAAGGTGAAGTTGCCCTCGGCATTGGTGACGGCGTAATCGTCGCCTGAACGAATGATCGCCTTGGGCACGGGCTGCCCCTCGACTTCCAGGCGGCCACTCAGTGTGCCGACACTCGTCTTTCGCGACACCGGGACGCCAAACGTCCTCGAATAGGTGAGCATGATGGCGGCTTCATGCTCGTCGCGATCCATGATGCCCATGCTCGTCCAGCGGCCGGTAACGCCAAGTTCGTCGCCATTTGTGAAACGATAGGAAGCGCGCGCCATCACCTGGTCCTGCTCCGTTCCAGTGAGACCGTCATACTGGTTCCGCGCGTAGCTGAGTCCTGCGGAGAAGTTGTCTTTGAATTGGAACTCCGCGGACAGTCCGCAATTCAGCGATCGATCGTTTGCCGCGGTGAAAGAGCTCGGCCCGTAGTTGGCAAAGATCGCGTAACGCTGGCGGGCGGTGGGCTGAAAACTCGCATGCACGCTGTAGCGTTCGAACGGTCCGCTTTCGCCGGTGATTCCATTCTCCAGCGTGCCGAGATCGAGGAAACTCCGGAGCTGTAGTTTGCCAAAGTTATGCCCAACTCCGAGCCGCGCCGAATCCTCGACAAAGTCGTACGCCGCGGGAAGCAGGACGTCCTCGCGATCGCGATGCCTCCATTCCGCCGAAACGTTTGTCTTGTTCGTGAACGCCCAGCGAAGCCCGGCGTCCCACGAACTCTCCTGGTTCACCACCGCGCTCCGCTCGGGATTCTGCGAAAGATTTCCCGCGTAGCGATTGATCGAAGCGGTGGCCTGCAACTGCCGCGTGATCGGCCGCAGCAAAGAAAGATGAGTCGTGTCCGTATCGCAGTAATACCCGTTGAAGTTCGGACCCGCGTGCGCGTGCTCGAAAACGTACTGGAACTTCGCAACGTCGCCGCGAGCCTCAATGCGATAGCCCTCATCCTGGACCCCGTTATCCGCGTAGCTGCGCCCGTATTCGAGGCGAAGATCGAGATGGCTGGACGGATGATATCGCGCCTCAAAGCTGAAGATATTCTGCGGCAGAGCGCGCAGCGATTCGTCGCCCCATTTGCGGAGGCCGCTCAATTGCACGCTGAAGGATTTCCCAATCTCCTTGCGGGCAAAGGCGCCAAATTCCTCCGCATTCTCCGACCGATTCCGCGTGCGCATGTAGAAGGCTCCAGCGCTGATCCCGTCGCCACGATAGGTGAGGCCCAACCCGCGTCCGAACGTCTGCTTCTCCGTGAGCGGCGAAAGGGAGAAAATGCGATCGCCTGCATCGATCTGCCAGCTCGGCCCGCGGAGAGTCAGCCCGTATACGTCGCGCAGGCCGAGGGACGAGTTCTCATCGAAGTCCGGGCCGCGCAGCACAAAGTCGAGATGGCTTCGGCCTGCTTCGTCGAGCGTGCCGGAGCCGGAAAGCTCCACCTGAGGCTGCGGATCGTGCCCGCGCTCCATCAAGGAACTGATGCTGAAGCGTACGGGAAACCGATGCCAGGTATCGCGGTCGCCGCTGATCAGCGGAATGATCTCCGCAATTGCGGCCCTGGTTGAGGCCAATGCCTTCTTCCCTGCGGTTGAGGCGCTCGCGTTCAGGGTGACCGCGTGCCGCGCGCGGCGTGGCAATTTTTCATCGGTCTGCACGGTTCCGATGACTTCCCGCGATTCACCGGCACGGAGCGTGAATGCCGGCGCGTCGAGGGACACCGGCCAACCCAGCGAACTCCTTGCGCCCAGGCTCACGGCCAGCGCGCTATTGCCTCGATTGATGACCTCCGCGCGAATCGTGTATTTGTCGCCCGCAAAGACCGGGTCATTTCGCGGCTCCACCTTGAGTTCCATTTCGTCCACCGACGCGATCGAGACTGCCAACTGGAGCTCATCTCGCGCGGAAAGATCCCGGCGTCCTGCTACCTGGTAGCGGACCGTGTATTTGCCACTTGATGCAGTGTCGGGAATGCTGAGGGCGAGCACGCGCACCGCCTGGCCTCCCCCTTCCAATTGAAAGGGCGCCTCCGCGGGAGCAACTCGGACCCATCCAGCAGGCAGGGTGATTGTTTCGATGAACTCATCCGCCTCCGCGCCGCGATTCCCCACCACCACGCTGGTGGTGACGACCTGGCCGGGCGTGCTCTCCAGGATCCGGGTGGAACTCGATCGGACTTCGAGCGTCGCGGCGAACGCCGTTGAACCGAAAACTACAGCGAGGGTCGCAAACGCGAGGTCACGGATCCAGCTGGAGGTCATATTGCGCACCCATCACTTGGTCCCCACCCGCATCCAGCAAGACCATGGCATTGTATCGCCCGGGAGGGACGTCCGTGAGATCAATGCGCGAACGCGCTGAGCAAGTCGGATAAATGCGAACGCGCCCGCCTTCGAATCGGCCGATGGAAACTCCGGAGCGATCGAAGAGCTCGATCGTGACGGCAGGGATGAGCATCCGCTCGCCGTTGTTATTGAGATCGAGGAAGAATGTTCGTTTCCCCTCGCAGTTATCCACCGCCTTATTGGCGATCTGCAGTTTGCTTTCTGCGCCGCGCCCCACCTCGGTAACGATTTGCACGCCCATGCGAATCTTCGTCTTCAAGCCCACCGTGATCTTCTCCTTGTCCGAGGACGGCAGTTCGGTCGCGCCGCTCATCGGCTCGATCATGATCATGCTCCAGTATGAGCCACGCATGGACGGATCCGACGGCGCCTTTCCTTTGTAGCGGACGGGCACCGTTTCACCGGGCGCGAGTTTCACGCGGGCTGCGTTGACGGTGATCCAATTGGCGTTTGAGCGCGCATGGCTGCCGGGCTCGCCGTAAGTATTCGAGCCATCCGCCTGGAAAAGATAATCGGTGCGAAAGACGCGCGCCTCACCCGCGACTTTGTCGGTATTCTTCAAAAGAATCACGCCGTCGAACGTTGCGCCGGGCTCGACTTTCACCGCGCGGCTAAGGCTGCCGACGACTGCAATGGAAGCGCGCGCATTTGCGCCAAGGCAAAAAGCGAGCGCGGTGAGAAAGACGGAAGTGAGAAGACGTTTCATGAGCTAGTGAGTGAAAAAGGTAAGGAGGGACGCGTAGGTTCCCGGCGTTAACTTCGTGCTCACGCCGGTGAGCTTGAATTGGATGGCGATGCCGCTGCGCGCATCGCTTCCGCTAAAAAGGTCGATCTCGGATTCCCCCACGGGAACGTAGGCGTCGCCTCCCTCGATCGTCCCGGTGCCCGAGCCATTCGAGGATCGCCGCACCCAGAGCACAGCCCCCGCGGGCCAGTTTTGCGCACTCCGCCGGGCACTCACCCGCCACATTCCAATCGTGGTGACAGTGAGGATTGTTACGCCGCTCGCGCTGACTGTCTCGCTCCGCAGATCCGAGCCGGCACCGCTCGTCAGATCGCTGGCGTTAAAAACTGCATACCAATCCCCGCTGCCCGAGATTTCCGCAGTGACCGTGCTCGCGGCGAGAAGCGCCGTCACCAAGGCGGCCAGGGACTTCATGCGGGATCCAATCGGTGGAGGCGGCGTTGCGTTCACAACGCCGCCTCCCCTAATCGGGCTGCTAATTAGATGGCGCCGGCGGTGATCGTCAGCGTCACGTCACGGGTTCCCGCGGGAACAACACCGGCGGCCGAAGTCGCCGTGAGTTCATACGAGATTCCACGGCCGGCTTCATTGAGCAGGCTGATGCCAGTGACGAGATCGACGGCGGAAGTGCCGAGGATCTGCTTGCCGAGGCTCGTCGCGCCCGTTGGCGCTTCGAGCTGGATCGAAAGGGCCGTGCCGAAGGGCATGGGCGAGTCGATCGAGCCAGTGATCTTGCGACCTTCCTGGTTCGTCGTGATGGCATAGGCGGCATTTGCCGTCGCTGCCGTGGGAGCGCTACCCGCGGTCGCCGTCGAGATGATGAGCGAAGGAGCGCCCATCACAGAGATCTCGTTGATCGGCTGGACTTCGAACGAAACGGTCTGCGTGGCGGAATCCGCGGCGAACGCGGAAATGCAGCCGGCAAGAACGGCGGCGAAGGTGCTGATGGCGAGTTTGGAGTTGCGGATTTTCATGTCAGTCTATGTGTAGGTTACTTATTCAGTTTGTTGCGTGTCCGGGTGGCAGCGGTGCCGCATCCGGACGGGATCAAATGAAGCGTCCGTCATGCCGCGCACCGCTGTGACGAAATCGTATTATCGCCGCGGAATTCCGCTTGCCGCGCTGCGTAGAATTCGCAGCCGTCTACGTATTCCTCACGTGTAACAGAAGCGGCGCGCGTGCCGCTGTAGCAGGCGCCGAAGTGAATAGCGGCTACACAAGCGCGCCTGCAGAAACGAGCGCGGGTCTTGGCCCCCTTGGGGCGGGATCGGTGGATTGGAGCCGTTTCCGGCTTCGAGCGACTGAAGGACCCACGTCACTCGAGATAAGGTATTAATCTCGATTCTTCTGTGGGTAACGACGTCCATTGACCTGGCCACGGGGTCCTTCACTGCGCAGCTCGTTCCTCGCTGGCTTCGTTCGGGATGACTCACCTTTTAACGTCGCTACCCATCCTTAACTAAAGGGCAGTGGGGCGGGTGCCTACCGGTCGCCGGGGTTCCCAACGGAATAGTGAGCCTCCCGGTATTCGGGCGAATCGTTCCCAGCCATGGATTCCCACTCTAAACCTCTTCGCGGCGTTCGTTACCTCCACTCCACCGATCCCGCTTCACGGGGCGGAGAACCGCGCCTCTTTTCCGCAGGCGCCAACCCTTTGCCGGTTGAGAACAGATCCCGCAGTCAGATCTGTGAATACGGCGCGGGCGTGAGCAGGATGTTGGTGATCTTTTTGATGATCTCCTTGTCCGTGAATCCGGGCTTCACCTTCAGCGCCTGCCATTCCGGGTCGCCGCCGAACTTTTTCCAGGCGGCTTTGCGCGCATCGTCGTCCGGGAAAACGAGCAGGTAGGTGAGATTCGGCATGCGGGGGCCGGATTGCGCGGAGCCAAACATTACCGGCGTGAGACCGGTGCGCTTGAAGATCGCAAGTTCGCCCGTGTTGAACATTTCCACCTTCTTCTCGTGCGCAGCCGGCGTGGGGCTTTCGTAAATGCGCAGGTTGAGGAGACGCGCCTTGCTGGTATCTGGCACGGCGGTCTTCGGCATGCCTTCGATGGCCGCAAGGACGGAAGTGTCCGCGCGATCATATGCGGGATCGCTTTCCGGAGCGGAAAGGAAGGCCTTCGCGGCGTCGCGATACCCGGCATCAACGGCGATTTTCGCTTCGAACTCCGAAGCCTGCGCCTCGGACTTCAGCACGGTGAGCACGTGCACCACCAGCGTGCCATTGGTTTCAGGCTCGCGGAATACTCCCACCGGGCCCGTTCCTGCGCGTCCCGCGGCGGGAATGTAAGCTTTGCTCAGGTAATCATCGAGCGCAGCGACCTTTGCTGGCTTCAACGTGTACGATTTGAGCACGTAAAACTCGCGGTCTTCGGCTTGAGCGAACATGGCACTGGTGAGCATGGCGATGCTGACGCCAACGGACCGGAGGAAGGAGTTCATGGGAGGTGTTTAGCATTCGCGGGCGTTCGGAACAGCAGGAAGTCACTCTGAACGTCCAACGCTCCGCCGAGACTCGTGTTTGCGTGAATGGCGGCACTCCCTGCCTCGGCTTAACGTCCAACTTTCAACGTCCAAGTGGAAGTTTGCGCCTTCGGCGATCATTTGGGCAGGCGCGCCGCGCCCATTGCCATGCAAGGTTCCTTCAGCGGCGGTCGGGCGAGATGGCCACGGCTTTTTCAACCAACTGGATGGCTTCATCGATCAGCTTGCTCGCCTCAATCTTCTCTTTTGCCTTCAATGACTCCATCGATCGCTCCGTAAGGTTCATCGCCCGTACGCGGTATCCCTCCTTGTTCTGCCGGCCCTGCTTGAGCCGGTGGTAGGCGGCGTTCAAATCCGCCAGGGGCTCTGCAGATGTTTTTGCCTTTCGCAGCGCGTCGAGCGCCTCGTGCATGGTCGGAT
>CBHXZU010000027.1:0-17652 GCA_966125105.1 uncultured Prosthecobacter sp. | reverse complement strand
TGGCTCGATTCTGCACTCGCGAAAACGAACCGCTCAAAAAGTGGAACGGAGTTCCTATTTATCTGACGACGATCATCGCGGCGGCTCTCGCGGCGGGTTTTCTATTTTCAGCAATCCTTCTGTCTCTGAGGTCGCCGCTGTTCTACCGGCTGATGTTTGACCTCCCCGAGAACGACCTGAACTGGTTGGCAGCGTTAACCTACCCGTTCATCGACTACATCAATTTCTTCACGCCGATCTGCATCTTGTTCTTCTACAACATGGCCGTCGGCATTGAAACGCACTTGGGCCGGTGGGTGCTGACCCGCACCCTCCTGATCATCACTCTGGTACCGGTGGCGATTGCCTGCGCGCTTTGGTGGGGGATGGGCCTGTCCAGTTCGCTTTACGGCAACAGCATTCTAACCGCCGGATTGATCATCGCTTTTGCCACGCTCTATCCGAACGCCGAGTTTTGGGGCTGGGTGCCCTACAAGTACATCGCATTTGCATGTTTGCTTTGCGGATCGTTGATGGCGATTGCCGGCCGGCAATGGGTGGTCGTCACGAGCCTCTGGGTATCTGCCGGCGCCGTGTTTCTCTATATTCGTCGGGTCGTCGACTCCGACCATGACGACCACGTGCCCCTCATGGCTCGAATCCGGAGCTTCTTCCGCAAAAAACCCAAGCTTCGCGTCGTCCCGCCGCCGGTTCCGTCAACCCGTCGCCCTGTTCCTACGCCGACCGTTACGGATGACGGCGACGTCGAGATCGATGCGCTCCTCGATAAAATCGCGAAATCGGGCCTCAACAGCCTGAGCAAATCCGAACGCGCCAAGCTTGAGCGTGCGCGGCAGGAGTTGCTGAAGAAAGAGCAAGCGTAGGGAAACAATTCAGAAGTCAGAATTCAGGCGTCGAAGCTCGAAGGTCAAACGTCGGACCTCGCTCCTCTGAGGGCGAGACGAGCGGCAGCCTGGCAGAAAAGAGCCGAGTGCTCGTTGATTCAACAGAATCGCAGCGCGCGCTTGCGCCGTAGCACGGCTCGCCAGAGCGGTCCAGGCGAGCCATTCACGAGAGCCGTCAGCTTGCGGAAGAAGTCCAATTCACACTCACGCCGTATTCGCGAGTCGCGCGCGCCCACAGCTCTGGCGAGCTTTGCCACGGCGCAAGCGTGCTTGCCGGGAGCCCAGCACGGACCCGCGTCGATACGGACTTCTGCCCTCCGGCTATTTCAGCAGCTCACGAAACTTTTCCCAAGCAGACGTCCACGGCGACGCGCTTGCGTTCGAAGACACTCTCCGTAGGCGCTCTCTATCAACTTGGACGTTGGAAGTTGGACGTTGAGCCGAGCCAAGAAAGGCCCGCGGAGCTTCAATTACTCACTCTCGGCGTAACGTTGGAAGTTGACGGTCGCGCGCCCACCCCGCGTGCAGTCGAATAAAACTTCCGCCGTTCGAAGGGCCACGGAAAAAGCGCTATCACCAGTGAAGACTAGGGCCTACTGCCCCGGCGTCGCCACCCGGTAAAACCGCCCCATGTTGGCAGAAGTATCCGTGTATTCGATCACCCGCGACCCGGTCTGCTCCGGGAAGAACTGCAGCACCGTCCAGCTGGGCGCGCCCATGTTGGCTTTGAACTGCAGGCCGTAGTTTTTCCGGCTCTGCGCCACCCACGAGATCCTCCAGCCGTTCTGCACTTTCGCGATCGTCGGCTGCAGGAAACTATTGGGATCATTCGGATTCGTCCCGGCGAGGAACTCTTCGAGATTCGATCTTCCATCCCCGTCCTTGTCGAGATTCGCGTCGGCGCTGGAGCTGGGATTGAAGCCGTTCGCCGTTTCCCAGCTGTTCTGCATGCCGTCGTTGTCCGAGTCGGTGAAAGTGACGTTCAAAGCAGCGTCAGCGCTGATCGCAAAGCCGTAGCTGTTTGCGACGATGCAGGAATACGTTCCGCCGTCCGCGACAATTGTCGGAGTCAGCGCGAGTGAGGCGCTGGTTGCTCCCGGTATATTCACCGCATTGCGACGCCACTGGTAGGAATTGTTGTTTCCGCTCGCCACCACCGAGAACGTGTAGTTCGTGCCCGCCTCGACCGTCGCGCCGAGAGGCTGCGTCACCATGATCGGCGCGCTGTCCGGATAGAGCGCGCTTTGCGGAACCGTTCCCTTCGGCACGCCAGGTCCGGCCCACATGAGCTGCGCGGTGGCGCCACCGCCGTTTTCGTAGAACTCCATGCGGATCGAATAAAGTTGTCCGCCGACAAGATTGATTGTCCCGCTGTTTTCCGTAGGCCCGTGATCCGTCCAATTGCTGATCAACGGCTGCTCGTTCACGTAGAGGCGGACCCCGTCGTCGCTGTTCGTGTAGAAGGTGTATGTGCCGCTATTCGTCGGGCGAACCTGGCCCGTCCAGCGCACGCTGAATTGGTCCACTCCGACTCCGCCGAAGTTTACCCAGGCTCCGCCTGTGTCACTGAACAGGATGTTCGCATCCGTTCGCGTGAACGCGATCGGCGGAGTCAAAAACATGTTCGCGTAGTAGTCCGCCCGCAGCCCCTTGCTCACCGGGGTGGTCACGTAAACCGTGACGGGATCGGAACGCTTAATGCCCAGCGCATTGTCGATGCCGAGCGCCGTGCAGGAATGCACGCCTCCGGTCGAGGTCCAGGCGAAGGTGTATGGCGCGGTCAAATCCTCGCCCACTTTGATGCCATCCACGTAAAACTCGACCTTCGAGAGCGTCCCGTCGGTATCTGACGCCGTGGCGGCAAAGTTCACGACGGCGCCGGTGGTGAAGTTCGATCCATTCGTCGGCGCGGTCAGCGTGACCGTCGGCGCTTGATTCACGCTATTGGCGAGACCGGGAGTCGCGCCGCTGGCAAACCAATTGATCGGATCATTGGCGTATGCGCTCGAATCGAGCCGCTGCAAGGATGGTCCATCGCCATCCGCGGCAATCGGCCACGGCACCTTGTCATTGTAACGAACCGCATCGATGACGATGTATGGAGTCACCGTGACGCCATTATCGAGGTACGGCGCATCCGGCTTTTCCAGCGACAAGGTTTCGCCGCTATCCTGCAGCGTGCCAGCATACGGACCGAAGATCGGCACCTGGGCGGGCACACTGTACTTCGCGCGGAACGCCGCCGGGTCGATGCCCACGACGAGCGCATACCCGTTCGCCGCGATGCTCTGTCCCGTCGGGAAGTTGTAGGCGATTCCTGCCAAACGCCATGTCGTGTTCGACGGGCCAGTGAGGCTCACGGCCGAGGCGCTGATGTTTCGGATCTCGATGTATTCGTCGTACCCTCCGAACGGATGATACATCACCTCGTTGATCACGAGTGGACCCACGAGCGGACCGGCGTTTGGATTGCCGAAAGTTTGCGCCGTTTGACGAACAAAATGTTCTTCACCCACGCTGTTCTCGTAGCGACCGAACGAAACATTCGGATCCGAGCCATCGACGTTCCAACCGTGGCTGTAACCCGTGAGATTCCCTGATCCGTTGCCGCTAAAGAGATAAACGCTGTCCCCCGTCGCGCTCAGGGCGAAACTCGTCCCGACTCCGGGCGTAGGATTAAATTGCGACTCGTCGAAGTAAATGTGGCCGCCCGGCGGAATCATTGTGTTCGGGGCAATGCGATATTTCTGCGGTGTGTCGCGATCGTCGCTCAGCCACCAGTCCCCGACATTCACCGGCGATCCCGTAGGATTGAAGAGCTCGATTGCATCCTTGAGTGGCAATACCGAGTTCGTGAGCGCCTCATTCACCTTGATCGGAGGGAAGCTCACTTGAGGATCGTCCGCTCCGGGCGACCCGTGGACGTTCGCGCTGGCGCGCCAATTGGCGCCGTTGTTCGAATTATAAATGAGACCCGCAGGGACGAGCGTATAACCAAAGCCATCGGGTGTCGCAGGCCATGGCGGAGCATCATTGTAATCGAGGCTGAGCACGGCACCGCCGAGCGCTGTCGCCAACTCGAGCGACTCGCCGGAATTGTCGAGCGATCCACTCGTGATCACTCCGCCAATTGCGACGCCGGGGTAGCGCGCGGCAAACTTCGTCGCATTTTTCACGAGCACGAAGAACGCTCCTGGCGCGATCTTGGTTCCAGCCGGGAACGTGTAGGTGAGGCCACTGGTGAAGGTCACCCCGCCGAGATCGAGAATGTTCGCGCCGGTGTTCTTGAACTCCAGGAACTCGTAATCCGTGCTATCCGCCCCTCCGGCAACAGTGGGAAGCGGGTTGTAGTTGATTTCGCTGATGATCAGCGGCGAGAAATCCTGCGTGACGTAGAACGTCGCCTCGTCGATTGCGCTCCAGGTCACGCCGTTCTTCGCGCGAACGCGAATGTTCTGCGAGGTGGAAATAGGAATGGTTCCGCCGCTGGCAATGGCCTGCGCGGAAGTGGAAACGCCGCCGCCGAGCAAACGCGGGTCGCTCCCATCTGTCGTATAATAAATCTGGCTGCCCGCGGGAGTGCCGGCCGCTGCCGTGAGGGTAATTGTCGTGCCGCTCGTTACCGTGCCGCCGCGCAGGCTAAAGAGTGGCGGATCAAATGCCGGATACCAGCCGATCGCTCGCATTTGGCTGACCAACGTGGCCGCCCGGCCGGGAAGGAAGCCGTTGCGCACGTTGTTGCAGGCATTCAGCCAGTTTGCCCGCGTGAGTGGAGTTCCGGTCTTTGAGTCACCCCATCGGGCGGATTCCGCCACGACCGCCCGATCGATCTGCGCGGTGCGGGCGTTGAACATGGCCAGCGCCGTCGCGGGCGTCAGCACTCCACCATTGTAGCAGTGCTTGTAAACGCGGTCCGCCACGAGCGTCCGAAACTCGAGCGAATACATGCACTGCTGGAAGATGTATTGCGGCGTGGATTTGTAGAACCCGCCACCGCTTACCGAATTGCCCGCCGGCCAGGGGCCGAGGCGATTCTCATTCACATTGAGCAGGGTGTGCTCGCTGTCGTGCAGAATGGATTTGAACCCGCCTGATGCGCCCGTGCGGTCGCGCATGAAGTAGGTGTTGTTCGGCGAATTGTTGCCGAGGAAGTTCGAGATCTGCGCATCCAGGTTCCCGCTCCAATAGACAATCAGGCACGAGTCGATCGTGTTCACCGCATCGAGCAGCACGGGGTAGCTCGCGTTCGGTGTGCCGTTCGAGTTGCGGCCAAGGAGACGCTGGTAGGTCGTGTTGTTCACGGACTCGGCATTGCCGGAGGCCAGGCCGGAGTCGGCGAGTTGCCAGAGGCTAAACCAAGCGTCCGTTGTGCCGTCGGTCGCCTCGATGTTGTAACCGAGGTCGGGATCCACCTTCAGCGCATCGAAGTTTTCCGAGGAACCGCCAAAGTAGGACGCCCCAAAATTCGCATCCGGTCGCTCATCGATGTTGTAAAGGCCCCAGTATTGGCCGTTGACGTAGAGGTGATAGAACCCGCCGTGGCTGCTGGGCAGCCCCATGGCGATCTGCATGTCGCGGCTGAGCGGATCCTGGACGAAGTGCCCATTGCCATCCCCGCCGAATGACCACGAATAGTTCTGCGAGCAGCGGAGGTCGAACTTGTCGAACTGATCGGTTCCCGTGGGATCATTTCCAAACAGCGGATACTCCAATTTCGATGGACCGTAGGAATCGCGGAAGAAAAGCCGGAACGCGTGCTTCGGGTTGTCAGTGCTGCGCGAATAGCCGCCGCGCAGGCGCAGTCCGCAGTTGGCTTGGAATCCCGGTGTGCCATCGGGATTGATGAGTTCAATCGAAGCGGCGCGCTCCCATGGCAGGCCATCGCCACCAGGGTTCACGTAGATGCCGTTCGCGCTGCCGAAGAGGTTGTCCAGGTCCGTGACGATCGAAAACGTTGGAATCGCTTTCAGATCGTTCTGAATCGTTCCGCTGTAGGCAGCGTTCGTGACGACGTCGGGATCCATCCCGAAGTCCAACTCCTGGTTGTTGACGACATATTTCCCGTTGTTCGCGTTGAATGTGCCAGGCCAGGTTGTCGTCGTCTGCGTGGCGCCTGTCGGATTGGTGATTACTGGCGGTGTGCCGCTCGGAGACTGGTTAATGACGTCGCTGGTGAAGATGTAGGTCTGCGTCACCGAATCGCTCGCATCGGAGCCGGACTTGAAAGCCCGGTAACGCAGCGTGGTCGTTTTGTTGATCGTGATCGGGCCGGTATAAGTCGCGCTGGTTCCCGCCGCTTCCACCGGTGTCGAGCCGTCGAAGGTGTAGCGAATCGTCGCTCCCGAGGTGCCCGTGCTCAGCGTCACACTCTGGGCGGTGCTGTAAAATCCGCGCTGCACGCTGGCGACGACCGGCGCGACCTTGTTGTAGACCGTCGACGTATTGAACGCCCCCGGCGTGGCTGCCGTGTAGAAATTCGGCGCCGCCCCGGTCGCGACGGTGTATTGGTAAAGCTCTGCCTTGAGCAAAAAGTCGCCGTTGTTTGCCGCTTGGTTGAGTCCATGAATGGCGAGCACGTTCGTCCCAGCAAAGAGATTCCCGATAGAGGGAGTGAGATCGATGAGTTCCTGCTGCTTGGCTTTGAAGGGCGGCTGATCGGCCGTGGCGACGCTCGTGTTTGTGAGGGAGCCTGGGGCATTGCGCGTCGCCACGAGCGTACCGTTCAGATAGACGGCGATGCCGTCGTCGTAACGGACGAGCATCGAAAGGGACGTCAGCCCACCCGGATTGGAGAAAGCGTGACGAACATAGCAGGACGATTTTTGGGGTGCCGCGTCATACATGGCTGCTTTCACGTTCGTGGCGATGTAGGATCCGTATCCGGCACCTCCCGAGCCGACCGGTAGCGACTGGATCGCAAGCCCGCCATTGGCCGTGTCCCCGATCAGCTTGAAGGAGGAGTCCCACGCGCCCACCGCGCCAAGCCGAGCCGACACTTCGCCACCGGCTCCGCCGCCATTCTCGAAAACGATCGCGCGGATTTCGTACACACCAGGGGTCGTGAAATTATACGATCCGATCGTATTCCCCATCCCGCGAAGCCCCGGTGTCGAGAGGACCTGCGTGTATGTGCTGCCTCCCAGCGGCCGCACTTGCAACGAGCACCCGTCATCGCTCGTAACGCAAAATGTCCAGAAGCCCGCGGTGGGAATCGTGATCATGCCGGTGCCTTCCACCACAAAGCGATCGGCTTCCTGCGCGAGCCAGGTCGGCGGATTCTCCGGCGTGTAATTCCCCGGTGAGGAGGAGTTGTCGAAATTGATCACCGGGTGATTCCCCTGCTCCACCCGTGCCTGCAGGGAGACGTTAGAGATCACGGCCTCCGCCTGGGTAAGGCTTCCGATATCTGCGTTTGAGAAGTACGTTTTGAATGCCCAACCCGGCACGGTCGCCTCAAAGCCGATGCCATTGTTGCCGATCGGCCACGACGTGTCCGTGAACGTCCGCGCCGTCCATGTGGGGTTATCGGGCGTTGCTGACGTGGGCACCAAGTAGCGCATTGGACTCGATGGGCCAATCAGCGTCGTCGTCGTTACAGTCTGGCCGTACCCGTAAGGCTTATCGTCGTACTGCGCCGGGTATGGATTGAATGCCGTCGAAATCGTGCCATTCGCCCGAACCAGCGCGAGGTAACCTCCATCGGCACTCAGCTTGAAGTTCGTATGCAAGACGCCGCTCGCCACCGCGCGGTCCTTGTTGGACGCGAACACAATCAGGAAGCCCTTCGGCTGCAAGATGACGGAAGGAAACGTCCACTTCGAGAGATCCCCGGCATCATCGGTGAGCCGCCAACCCGCGAGGTCTTGGCTGGTCGCGCCATTATTATAAAGTTCGATCCAGTCCTCCCGATCGCCATCCTCGTCCACAATCCCCGTGTTGTTGTTCGCAAGAAACTCGGTGATCACCACATCCCCGAGCGCCGAACGCGGAGCCACAACCACAGCGAGGATGCAAGCGAAGGCTGCCAATATCGATCGTGGCACAGCCTTTCCGAGGACAATGTTCGACAGAACCGCGACGATATGAAGGCGGGCAAATGCCCGAATTGCTGGAGGTGGACGCATCTGGGAAAGAGGTTTGTGACGATCAGGTCACAGACACACTCTCTACAATCTCCAATCTGACAAGGGAAAGGGTGAAATGGTTGAAAGGTCTGCCTGGAGATTCGGACGTTCGCCCCTTCGTTCCACGGCAAGAGTTCCGCGGCAAGAATCAATCGCCGTGTTCAATAAACAGGAAATCCAACCGCTTTTGTTCAGCCTACCTCGAAGCATCTCTCTCCCCTCCGGACCCCGCAGCAAAAGGGTGGGGAGCCGAATCGGTTGTTCCCCCCAGAATCCGACCCAGTCATCCCCACCCTTTTGCCGCGCGGGTTTTGTCTCGCGTCAACGGTTTAAGAGAACACTGGAAATGCACCTGCGGGCAAGAACAATTTTTACAAGAATTCACTAAACTTTCGCCATTCCGACGGTATGGGGCCCCACAGTGGCAGCAGCAGCGCGTTGACTCGCCTGTGGATGCCGCATAGCCCGTCCGCGATGCACTCCCGTTCCGTCCTCGCCACTCTACTTTGTCTTACATCCCTTGCGTTCTCCCAAGAGTGGACCCGATTTCGCGGACCAAACGGTTCTGGCCTCGGCCAAGCCAAGCTGCCGGAGCAGCTCACGCAAAATGACCTGGCTTGGAAAGCCACGCTTCCCGGATCCGGCCATTCGTCACCGGTGATCTGGGGAGATCGACTTTTTGTAAACTGCACACCAGACGGCGCCGGCCCCGCGGAGACGGCCCGCCGCATCGTAACGTGCTACAGCACCAAGGATGGCAAGCTCCTCTGGCAGCGGGAGTTTGCCACCGGCCCGTACCGTAAACACGCGGATAACAGCTTTGCCTCACCTTCCTGCGCAGTCGACGCAGATCGCGTCTACGCCTGGTTTGCCGGGCCGGACGGCAGCCAACTCGTCGCTCTGAGCCAGGCGGAAGGCAAAGAGGTGTGGAAACAGGATCTAGGCCCATTTACCTCCCAGCACGGGCCCGGCGCTTCGCCAATCGTGGAAAAAGATGTGGTATATCTGCAGAGCAATCAGGATGGACCTGGCTCATTCTTGCAGGCATTCGACGCGGCGACGGGCAAATCGCTTTGGAAGAAGGAGCAAAAAGGCGGTCAGCACGCGATCTCCACACCCTGCATCTTTCCGGCTGCGTCCGGTCCGCAACTGATCAGCCTCAGCACCGACAACGGCCTGCTCGCATTCAATCCAACGAACGGAGAGCAACTTTGGGGTTTGCCCGATCTCTTCAAACTCCGCTGCGTGGCCTCGCCCGTGGTGACGGACAGCGGCATGATCGTGGTGCAGTGTGGGCAAGGTCAGGCTGCGAGTGAGATCCAGGTGATCAAAGGCGCGGCAGAGAAAAAGCCGGAGAAGGCCTATGAAATCGTGCGCATCGGCGGATACGTGCCGACGCCCATCGCAGTCGGCGATCTGCTCTTCCTCTGGAAAGAAAATGGCACCGTGACGTGCCTGAAATCCGGAACGAATGAGCAACTGTGGAGCGAGCGTGTGGAAGGCCCTTACTACGCCAGCCCAATGTGCATCGGCGGCAAGGGCGGCCGGCTCTACAACGTCACCCGCAGCGGCGAGCTCGTGGTAATCGCGGCCGACGAGAAGTTCCGTCTCATCCAGCGTTTCCCGCTCGGCGAGAAGAACAGCTATGCCACTCCGGCGGTGAGCGGTGGCAAACTCTTCGTGCGCACCTCCACGCAGCTCTTCTGCTTTGGGAAATAGGAAGCGTGGCAGGGGCCGCCGTCTCTGTCCGACGCACAAGCCGAAGACTCCAAGCGTGAACGGTTCGGATCGTCGACTGGGGCCTCGGGAAGCGAGACCAGTCGGTCCACTATGCCAAATGTCGTTGCCGGATCGCCGAGTGCTCCGCACCGGCAATGCCTCCGGCGCCTGGAGACCGCCGCTCTTGGCGCAAGCGCGCTCGCGGAGGCGAAAATTACTTTCGGCAACTGCGCTAATTGGCGCTAACGAAAAGCCGGTCATCCTGAGCTTTAGCGACTGAAGGACCCCAAGCCACTCGCGAGAGATTCCTCGCCGGTGTGGGCCTGTCGAAAGTCGTCCCGCCCTGCACCGAGCGTTCGCCATTCAACGCGTGTGGCCCGCGACCGCCGGCGCCCGTTTCTCCACCGCCCCGTTGCGCGGAGAAAACTCCATGCCGATGAGGCAGACATCGTCATCGAAGTCCGCCCGTTGCGTGAAGTCGCGGATGTCTTTGAGCACGCCTTCCAACAACTCCTGGGAAGGAAGCGGACTGCGAGCGCGGACGACCTTGAGCAAATCTTCCTGGCTGTAGAGTTGCTCGTCCGGAGCCTCCACCTCGAAAAGGCCGTCCGTGAAAAGCATGATCAAATCGCCCGGCGCAACTGCCGCGCGCACGGTCTTGTATACCACCTCCGGAAACAGCCCCAGGGCCGGCCCTTTTCTACCCGTGCCGGAGAGCGGGACGACTTCGCCCTGCTCACGCTGAATGTGAAATGGCTTCGGGTGCCCGGCGTTTGCAAAGATCAACTCCGATCGAGCCACATCCGCCACCATGAAGAGGGCGGTCGCAAACAGCGAGGTCTGCGCATTCTTCAAAATGGAATACAAGTGCCCGTTGATCTCGGTGAGAAGCTTTCCGGGATCGGACTCAGGCCCGCTGTGCTGCTCCAGGAGCGCTCGCATCATGCTCGTGACCAGCGCCGCGCGGACCCCGTGCCCCATCACGTCGCAGATGAAGATCCCGACGCTTGTTTCACTCACCGGAAACACGTCGAAGAAATCGCCGCTTACGCTTCCGGTGGGATAATAGAACGAGAAGAATTGCAGCGAGCTTTCCGGAGGCGAAGCCGAACGCGGCACGGTCGGAAATCTCTGCGGCAGCAAGGCGAGTTGCAGCTCGCGGGCCATGGTCAATTCGTCCTCCATCTGCTCGTTTTTTTCGCTGAGCTCCCGCGTGCGATCGGCGATCCGCTTCTCCAGCTCCGAATTGAGCAGTTCCAACTCCTTGCGCGCGGCGTTCCGCTCACTTTCGGCCCGGTCGATCCGCCCGCCGACCGATCGCGCGACCTGGAAGATCACCGCAGCCACCACCACGGTGTAGAAGAGCGTCGAGAGCGCGGACGACAAAGCCGGATTCATCTCCCAACTCGTATGGAAGCGCGTGCGGGCAAAGCCGTCGATCAGTGCGATCGCGACCACCACCGGGAGGAAGGACCGCAACAATAGCGCTCGCGTCGAATCGCCCGTCACCGGTCGCAACGGCCAGAATGCAGGGCCGGCCGCCACAATCACGCTGATGCTGACCAGGAAGAATGCCAGCGCGGTGGGCAGCGCCACGGGAATGATATCGCCGCCGTAAAGCAGCGGAGTGCCATGCATGTATCCGAGCACGACCACAAAGCTGATCGCCATTGTCACCGTTGCGGCCGGACCGGCCCACCCTCGCAGCGTCGCGCTTCTCAGAGCAATGACCGCGTAACAAACCAAGAGGAAATTAAACGCGGTGATCGGCGACATTCGCCCTTTCCGCACCGTGCCGAACATCGCGGGATCCGCGACCAGCATCTCCTCGATCCCCAAGCTGCCGCCGGCAAAAAACTCATAGAGTTTGCCCGCTGCAACCAGAGCCACGCCGGCGAGCAGAACGTGACTCATGATACGCCACACTCCTTTTGGATTCTTCGCGAGCAAAGTTCCGCCGAGGATCGCAAAGGCCAGCGCCGTGCTCGGCGCCATCGGGATGTAATTCCTGCGAATGCTGGCCAGCGCTTCCATCCCGGTCGTCCATCCGATCAGCGTGAGCGCTCCCAATAGCATCGCGCAGAGCGCGCAGCCCAGGCTCACTCGGCGGTATCCTTTCGGAGACATAACGCAACGAGGACTGCTCCGAATATGGCTGGATTAACGGCAACGGCAAGGGGCGCTGCGCGCAAGCGGAGCCGCAAGTGCCTGCGCCTGAGTCAACGCGCGAAGCGCCAAACATCTGGCATAGCCTTCCAAGGCGTGTCCGAGAAGACACCGCG
The DNA here is from genome assembly GCA_966125105.1 of uncultured Prosthecobacter sp. Lineage (GTDB taxonomy): Bacteria > Verrucomicrobiota > Verrucomicrobiia > Chthoniobacterales > Chthoniobacteraceae > SXWH01. Next base: position 5,643 of record CBHXZU010000027.1, on the reverse strand, counting down.
AAGCGGCACAACTAGTGGGACAGGCTGCCAGCCTGCGCGGGAGGCATCGCGGGACCGCACACGAGTTGTGATCCGGAAACTTCTTTACGCATTCGCTCGCGTGCGCGCAGCAAACTGCCTCAGCCCGAATCAGCTTCGCTGCCAAACCTGGACCATGGACTCGATTAACGCATCACAACCCGAAGAGAACCGGCGCGACTTGAATGGCGCGGACGCGATCACCAAGATCAAGGAGATCGTCGGAAAAGCGCAGACCTGTTTTTTCTGCACCTCGCGCTCTACTTCGGATTCCAGCGGCGCGCGCCCCATGAACGTCCGGCTAGTCGACGACAATGGCCACCTGTGGTTTCTCAGCGCGAACGACAGCCACAAGAACATGGAGATCGACCGCGATCCGCAGGTGACGCTCTTCTTCCAAGGCTCGGCCCACTCAGATTTCTTGGAACTGCGCGGCACCGCCCGCATCTCCAGGCACCGCTCGAAAATCGAAGAACTGTGGGAACCCGTTCTACGGACCTGGTTCACCGGCGGCATCGACGATCCGCGGATCACCGTGATCGAGGTCGAACCAACCGAAGGCTACTACTGGGACACCAAGCACGGGAACTTCGTCGCCGGCATAAAGATGTTCGTCGGCGCCGCCCTTCGGAAGACTCTCGACGACTCGATCGAAGGCACGATCAGGGTTTAGCCCCAGCTCGGCGTTGCGCGCAGATCGCGCTGCGTCGCGCGCAGATCAGTCGGCGTCGCGCGCAGATCACCCTCCATCTCGCGCACATCACTCTCCATCGCGCGCAGATCGCCCTCCATGACGCGCAGATTACCCTCCATCACGCGCAGATTACCCTCCATCACGCGCAGATTACCCTCCATCACGCGCAGATCACTCTCCATCGCGCGCAGATCACCCTCCGTCGCGCGCAGATCACCCTCCATCCCGCGCAGATCGCCCTCCATCCCGCGCAGATTGCTCTCCGTTGCGCGCAGATCTCTCTCCATAAATCCCAGAAGCCGCTACACCGCAGGAGGTTCTACGAAAATCCCGGAACGCTGGTTGCCGAACTGCTGCCGAAGCGGTCGGCCTCGACGCCCATCTTGCTCAACATCTGCACGAACAGATTGCACAGCGGCACGTTGTTTTTCGCGTCTTGGGCAATGTGTTGGCCGTGCTGGAACCCGCCGCCCGCCAACATGATCGGAAGGTTGCGCCAGTCGTGACTGTTTGCATTCCCAAGATTACTGCCGAAGAGCACCATGGTGTTGTCCAAGAGCGATGAACCGCCTTCGCTCTTCTGTTTGAGAGCGCGGAAGAGCTTCCCGAGCGCGCGCATCTCGGCCATCTCGATCAACTCGAGCTGCCGGATCTTTTCCGGGTCCTGTCCGTGATGGGAAAGGTTATGGTGGTCGATCGACACCCCCGGCACGGGCGGCACATCGCCGCGCCCCTGCACGAGAATGGTGATGAGGCGCGTGCTGTCCGTCTGCAGCGCGAGCGGCACGAGTTCGAATAGCAATTGCAGCCGGCCTACAATGTCCGCCTGCTCCTCGATGTCGGTCGGCTTGGTGGCGTCCACCTGCGGTTTCGGCTTTTGCACCCAATCCTCCGCTTTCGCGAGCCGCTGCTCCATCTCGCGGACCGACGTGAAATACTCATCGAGTTTATCGCGATCCGCCGCGCCGACCTTAGCGCCAAAGCGTTTCGCCTCTTCCTGCACGCTATCCATGATGCTGCGTCCTTCGCGCAGCTTCTTCATCTGGCGCTGCACTTCATCCTTCGATCCATTGATGAAGAGCTTCGCAAACACCGACGACGGCTTCGTCTCGGCCGGGATCATCACGCCGCTGCGCGTGTAACTCTGGCTGACGTTATTCGTGCCGAGAGTGAGCGATGGAAACCGCGTTTCGACGCCAATCTTTTCGGCAACGAATTGGTCGAGCGAGATCGTGTTCCGAAACCCACCGAGGCCAGGATTCCGCGCCGACGTGAGCCATGTCATCTCGGAGGAGTGTCCATCCGCGCCGGATTGCTCCGGATGCGAAAGACCCGAGAAGACCGTAAAGTCGTTCCGATGCTCCTTGATCAAATCGAGGTAGGGAGTCGGCGCGTAATCGCGTCCGGTCTCCTTCGGAAACAGCGCCGGCCCGTAAATGCCGAGGCTGGTGCAAACGGCCACCATACGTTTCGGAGTGCCCGCTTGTGCGGCGAGCAACCGCTGCGGCCACATCGCATCAAGGAAGGGCAGCGCGAGGGAAACGCCCGCTCCACGAAGGAAGGCACGGCGCGAGAGTTGCATGGTCATAACGGCGAGAATCTTACTTTGTCTGAAATATTGGACTTTGAACCACTTCGTGAACGAGGGCCCGCAGACCGCCGCCCTGCTTCCTGGTGTTGGCGGCAATCGCGGCGACGGCCGCGCGATCGGAGAACCCAATGCCCGCGCCTGTGGAATAAGTCACGAGTTTCGCGGCGAGCGCTGCGAGCACTTGGTCGGCATCCGCAAGCAACAGCTTCTTGAACTCCTGGATCGTGGCAAACTTCCGGCCGTCGCTGAACTCGCCGGTCGCATCCACCGGCAACCCGAGTTTCACGTGCTGCCGTTTGTTCAGGGAGTTCTTTACGGTCGTCGATTCGCCCTTGTCCTGCGAACGATAGCGATCGCGGAAGCCGCCGATCACGTCGAAGCATTCGAGCGCAAATCCCGGCGGATCGATTTGACTGTGACACCCGGCGCAGCTCTCCACGTTGCGATGTTTCGCCAATTGCTCTCGCACCGTCGTCGCGCCGCGTGTGTCGGGCTCGATGGAACCTACGCCCGGCGGCGGCGGATTCGGCGGACGCCCCAGTAAACGTTTCTGCACCCACGCGCCGCGAAGGACGGGCGAAGTCGTCGTGCCGTTTGCGGTCACTTTCAACACGGCCGCTTGCGCGAGCACGCCACCGCGCGGACTGTCCGGCGGAAGCTGCACCTTTCGGAACTGCTCCCCTTTCACGTTGGGAATCTCGTAGTGCGTCGCGAGCCGGCTATTCAGCATCGCGAAGTCCGAGCTGATCACGTTGCTGATGTTCAAGTCGCCCTTCAGCATCTCGGCGAAGAACGCCTCGGATTCCTGCACCATCGAAACCTGCAGGAGCTCATCCGCTTCCGGATAGAGCTTCTTGTCCGGCGTTGTCGCATCGATGTTGCGCAAATCCAGCCATTGGCCGGTGAAGTTCTTCACGAAGCCCAGCGACTTCTCGCTTTTCAGCATGCGCTCCACTTGCGCGCGCAGCATGGCTGGATCGGAGAGCTTCTTCGCTGCGGCAATGCCGAGCAATTCGTCGTCCGGCAAGGTGCTCCACAAAAAATACGATAGCCGTGATGCGAGCGCGTAATCGTCCAGCTTGCCCGGCGCCTCCTGGAACAAGAGGAACTGCGGTGCAGTGAGCACCGCGCGGAAGCCGACACGCATGGAATCCACAAAAGGACGACCGGCATCGAGTTCGTCCGTTACGAGCTTCACGAACCGATCTCCTTCCCCGGCGTCGAGCGGCCGGCGAAATGCGCGCGCTGCGAACTGCTCGATTCCTTGCCGCGCAGCGGCCTTCGCATCTTCCGGGACGATCTCGTAAGCGATGCGCTTGTCGCCTTTGCGCTTTGGATCCTCAATCTTCTTCGCCTCCGTGCTGCCAAAGAGCCGCTTCAAACTGACCGGCGGCCACTCCTGCTCGAGCGGTCCTTCGACTTCCACCCACTGCAGCGCCAGGCCTGCGCCGGTAAACTCCGCGGCGCGCACGTTGTAAACATTGCGCCCTTTCTCGTCCGTCCCGGTGCCGGTCGGCTCGATGCGCAAGTGATCGTTCGCCCGCAGGTTTGCGATGAACTCCACGACACGCGGTTGATCGGGCGGCATCTCGAACCACCCGAGCAACTGCTTGTCGCGATAATTGTCGCTATAGACACGCATCGGAAGCGTGCGCCCCGCGTTCTGGTGGCCGTAGCCACTGATGCGAATCTTGTAACGGCCAGCCGGGTGCCCGCCCATCTGCTGCAACTGCGCCGCAGGATAACCCTCATTGAAGAAGACAATCGCATCCGCCAATTCCCGCAGGAGATGCCGATGCTTGCTCTTGGGATCGACCGGGTTCGTCTGCTTCCCCTCCGGAGTATCGAGGTTTTGGCGGACGCCTTTCTCGTCCTTCAGCAGCCAATGCCCATTGAACTGCTTTGGCTCCGGACCGAGGTTGATCGCCGCATCGAGCGCCACGTCCGCCGCTTCGAGATACTTCTCCATTTGCAGCGTCGAGAGGCGCAATCCTTCGGCGACGGTGTCGAATCCGTGCATCGGCGTGTCTGCGGGAAGCATCTCGGCAAGCGCCGTCGGGATCCCGAGCAGGTCCTGCACGGTGCGCTCATATTCCACACGGTTCAGCCGGCGAAGAACCGCGCGGCCTGAGCCCGCTTGCCGCGCTGCATCCGTCGCGAGGAGTTCTCCGCCGACGCTACCCAGGAAGGTTTTGAGCGCAGCTTCTTCGGGCCGGGCCTTCTTCTTCGGCGGCATCTGCCCTTTCTCGACCGCGTCGAACACCTTTACCCACGCATCAAAGCTCTCCCGCTTTTTGAGATCCCACTCGAGAGCGGTTAGATCGAGCCCGCCCTTCTTTGTCGCCGAGTCATGACAATCCGTGCAGTGGTTTTCGAGAAATGCAGTCGTCGACGGCGCGGGCCGGTCGACGGCAAATCCGGGCATGGCGAAGGCGAGCAGGACGGAAAGGGCAAGACGCATGAAAGGGCGCGGAAACTAGCGCGAACGCCCACTCTCGCAAGGGCTTCTCAGAAGACGGCGATGGCGCATCGGATTGGATGAAGGTTGTGACAAGTGACCCCGCGGCAACGGCAAAGGACGAGGTGGGGCCGCGTCAGCGCCATTGGCCGAATCAGTGTGTGAACGTATTAACCCGATTGAGAATCTAACCTTGAGAAAATCGGCCTCGCCGCGCGTCACGTCGACGCGAGTTGGAACGGTGGGACCGCTCGGAACCCGAATGCCCATGAATATCACCAGGATTTGCTCAATACTCCTTCTGGCCACCGCCATGGCTCTCTCGCCCATGCAATTGGAGGCGGCCCCAAAGAAGGATGAGAAGAAGGACCAGCAAGGAAAGGCAAAGGCCGCCGCGCCAAAACAACGTCAGGCTTCCAAGCCGGTCTCGCGTCCGAAGCCCGTCGCCAGCAAAGCGCCACAGCGGCCCAAAGTTGCCCGCAGCGCGCCTAAACCCAAGACGCAGAAACCAGTTGCGAGTGCTCCGCAACGTCGGCCTTCGTCCGCGCCGGCACACTTTCAGCGATCGGTCGCGCAAAAGCCGAAGCAACAACGATCGGAACACGTGGCTCGCGCCAGCGCTCCTGAGCGAAAAGACGTGGCGCGCAACGCAACCGAGCGCGCGCGGGCGAAGATCGAGCGCAGCCAAAATCAGTCGGCGAAAGTTGAGAAAAGCTTTAGGCGCGACGTCGATCGCCAAGACAACCGGCCCAGTTCGCGTCCAACCTCAAACGAAAGGGCCAGTGCCATCGCGGCTGCTGCCGATCGCGAAGCTGCGCGCAATGCCAGGCCTGACCGGGACGAGCGAACTGTTCGTCCAGATCGTTCAGATCGCGCAAACCG
>CBHXZU010000026.1:0-17831 GCA_966125105.1 uncultured Prosthecobacter sp. | reverse complement strand
GAAGGCGGCACCACCTTTTTAGAGACAATTCTCGTTAAACCGACTAAGTAGCCGATTACGGCCGTCGCCCGCCGGGGCGCGGTTTTAGCCCGTCGCATGAAATTCCTGAACCGTTTCAAGCGGAAGAGTCAGGCAGATCCCGAAAGTGATTCTGCAAAATCTCCCGTGCCCCCAACGGAACCACAAGGGCATGTAGGAAACGGCACCGCCGCGGGGCCGAAACCACCATCTGCTGACGAGATCAGTCTGAAGCTCGGCGACTTCCTTCATCGCATTCCTGCCCACCTTCTCCAGGCTGGGCCGCACGATCTTCAGAAAGAAATCCGCTTTCCGATCAATCTGCTGTCGGAGCGGATCAATCGCGGCGAGACGACAATCAACCTCGCCGAGATCTACCGGCAGATGCCGGAGATTTTCCGCTCGGAAGTGCGGGAGGCTGACAAGCAGCAGGTCCTCTATCCGTGGCGGAAGGTCATCACGATGATCAAGGACGTCCGGGGCGATCTCGGCGGAAGCACGGTGGCGGAGAACCTGGCAGAGAAGATCCGCCAGAAGAAACCGACGGGCCGTGGAACCAACGCGGGAAACGCCGCGCCGGCGCCGTCGAAAAGCGCCCAGACGCCGATTCTCCGCGGCCGCGGCAGGCAACAGGCCTCGTGGTTTAGCCGCACGACCTTGGACAAACCCGGGGATGCTACAGCGCAAGAGCCTGCGCCTGCGCCACCGCCGAATACCGGCGCCCCGGTTCCGGCCGCCAAGGTTGAAGCGCCCCTCCCGGTGACGAGCCCTACAATTCCTGCAACCACACCCGCCCCGGCGGAAGCTGCTGAAAAGACTTTGAAACTTGCATCCAGGGATGAACCGCTTGGCGGAGGTAGCGTCGATGTTCTGCCTGCCCCAGCATCCATCGCACCCACAACTGCCTCCGAGCCGGTCACTGAGTCCAAGCCCGCACCATCATCACTGCCGCCCACGGCTCCGGCGGCTTCCCCGAAGCCTGCGGCGGAAGCGCTCAATTTGTCTGACATGCCAGCCGACCTTCAGCGCCGTATCGCCGTGATCAAAGGCGAATACGAGCGGCAATTGTCGGAACTCGAAGTGGCGCGGAAAACCTTCGCCCTCGAAGCCGAACGGCTGCAGAAGGAGCTTTCACAGACGGCTGATCGTCTCGACGAAGAGAAGACGGCGAACTCCGCCACGCGTGACATGCTGCAGCAAGCGTCCCGCGATCGGGAAGTCACGCAGCAGCAAATTGCAGAACTCCAGGCGAAGCTGCAAAACTTGCAAAAAGACGATCGCCTCACGGCGATGACGGCGGAGCGCGACGCTCTCCTGCAGCAAAAGGCTCACCTTTCGAAGCAAATTGCGGAACTCAGCAAGCGCGGAGCAAGTCCGATCCAACGAAATGGCGACAACGCGGCCGCGTCTGCCGTGCTGCAGCGACAGGTGGAGGAATTCCAAAGGCGGATCACGCTGATGGAATCGGCGCAGCGCGATACTGCGCTCGAGCTCGCTCGCGAAAAGGAAGCCCGCGCCAAAGCGGAGAAGCTGCTCTCGGCCGCGGAAAAGCTGCAAGAGCAGAGCGCCAATTACATGGAGTCCGCCAAGGCGGAGATTCGCAAGGAGATCGAAGCCTCGGTCAAACCCCGCGAAATCGAAGCGCGGAAGGTTCAGAAGGATTTGCAGGAGCAACTCGCGCAGGCGAGCGACCAGAATCGAAAGCTGGCCACCGAGCTCGAGAACGCTCGCACCGCACTCGCGACCGCCGCGGCAAATGCTGCCGTTGCACCCGCGCAGGATGATTTCCAAACGCGCGCCATCACGCAACTGGAGGCGGACGTCGAAAATTACCGTGAGCGGCTGAAAGCGTTGCTCAAGGAGCGCGACACCGCGCGGGCGGAGGCAAGGGAACTCGGCGCGCGTGTCGTGTCGACCCAAAGCACGGAGGAACTCGCGGCGGAGCGGGCGCGTCTTGAACAGGAACTCGAGAGAGCGCGAAAAGAGCACGCAGAGCAGGCCGCCGCGCTCGAAGCGCTGCGCCATGAGCGCGCAACCGCGGAAGAGCGACTCGCGGCAGAGCGCGGGGCATTTGAGACTCGGTTCGATTCGTTGCGCCAGTCGCTCAATGCCGCTGAGAGCGCCCTGGAGAAAAAGGCGCAACAACGCGCCGACGCTGAGGCGCTGGCGGAGAACGAGGCGATTGCGCAGTTGCGCAAAGAAGCTGCGGAAGCGGTGGCTGCCGCCAAGGCAGCGGCTGATGAACTCGCGGAAAGCAAACGTCGCTTGGACGAGCTTTCGGAAACGAATGCAAAACTCGCCGCTGATCTGGCCCGCGAGCGCTCGAGCATGGAGAACGAGCGTGAAACCACGGCCACACGGCTGCGCGACCAAAGCCATTCCCTCGAACAGCAGCTCAACAAAGCGGTCGGCGAGCGCGACAAGCTTGCGCGCGATCATGCGGAGCTTGCCGCCAAGGCGGAAAAAGATCGCGCGGCAAATGACGATCTCCTTGTCCACCTCGAGCGGGATCACACGACGGTTGTCCGCGCAAAAGAAGATCTCACGCAGCGTCTCGCTGAAGCCGAGCGCAACCTTCAAGCCGCGAACCAGGAGCGGGAAAAGCTCAGCCGCAGCAGCGATGGTTTCCTTGGCGAGGCCCAGCTCATCAATCAGCTAACCGAGCTTCGCGCCAAAGTGGCCGAACTCGACAAGGCGCGGACGAGCCAGGCCGCAGGCGCAAGCGAAGAGCTGAATCGGCAGCGCGCCGCGCGTGAAGAAGCCGAGGCGCAACTTGCGAAGCAGAAAGCGGAGAACGAGCGCGTCTCGGGCACCCTCACCTCGGCTCAATCGGAATTGGAAAACTTGCGCTCCCAGCTTCGGGATCTCGCGAGCGTGAAGAGCGAGCGTGACCAGTTGGCTGCGAAGGTGAGCTCGCTTGAGAAGCTCAACGAAGAGGCTGCGGGACGCCTGACGGGTGACCTGAATTCCGCGCGTCAGAAAGGACAGGAACTGGCGGCCGCGCTCGAATTGGCGCAACGCGAAGTTGCGCAGGCCCGCGAAGGCAGCGGCAAAGTTGCCGCCACCGTGGCGCACCTCGAGGAAGAACTCAGCGTGGTTCGCAAGAACGCCGAAATAAAGCAGGCCACTCTTTCCAAGGAGTTGGAAGCAATCGCGCAAAAGCGCGACCTGCTCGCTGCGGCTCTGGACGAGGAGCAGAAGAAGGGCGCCGGCGCCATTTCGCGGCTGGAAGCAGACCTCGGCGCGGCGCGCAAAGATTGCACGGCGGCCAACGACAAGATCGCCGACCTCACGAAGGAACTCGACGCGACCCGGCACAAGAACCACCAGGTTTCGCTCACCCTCGACCAGGAACGGCAGAAGGTGGTCGAACTCGACCAGAAGCTGCAAAAGCACGCCGACGAAGTGGCGCGGGTCGAGAAAGAATTGGCCGCCGCTCGCGCGGACATCGCCGCGTTTGGCGACAAAGCCCGCCTATCCGCGGAAGATGTCGAGAAGCAGAAGAAGCTGCTCGAAGAAGCAAACACCGCGCTTGGTCATGCGCAATCCGCCCTGGCCCAGGAGCGCGAGAAGTTTTCCCGCGAGCACGCGGAAATGGAGAGCAGGGTCGCCGCGAGCGCGCAGACCGCGACGCAAGTGGTCGAGCAATCGGCCGCCGAGTTGGCTGAGGCTCGCGCCAGCTACGACCGGTTGAAGCAATCCATGACGGAAGCCGAGGGACGAGCAACAGACCTGGCCCGTCAACTCTCGGAAGCGCAGAGCGCTCAACAACGCGCGGAGAGCAAAATCACGGAACTCGAAGCGGCGGCAAGTCGCTCGGCCGAACAAGTCGAAGTCATCCGGCGGCAAATCGCCACGGCACGTGACGAAGGCGAAGCCGCCTTGGTGACGGCCGGCCGCCGGCACGAGGAACAGGCTTCCCGTGCAAGGCAGGAAATTGCGGCGCTGCAAACGGAACGCGACAATCTCTCGCAACAACGCGACGAACTCCTGCGGCGACTCACTCGCATCACGGACGAGCACAAGCGCCTGCTGGACGATCTTACGGCGGAACCGAGAGTCGTTCCGCCGCCCGTGCTGGTCGCGGAAGATGTCCAACCGACAAACGTGATCGAAGTCTCAATGCCGGAAGTGTTGCCGCCGGACCAGGCGAGCAACGGCATTGCGATTCCGCGCGTCCGGCCGATGGCGGTTCCTCCGCCGAAGATCAGCACGCTGTAAGCGAGATCCATGACTTAGTGCTGGGGCTCGCAATCGGGAGATTCCTGAATTAAGTGTCAGAACCGCAGCCCTAAAAAACGAGCCGGCATTTTCCACCCACCCCACCATGGCCCGGCGCTCGCGCGATTCAGATTGGCGTTATGCCAATTACCAATGCGAACGAGTGCGAGCAAATTGCCGACGAGATGGTCGCAGCGGGTTGGGTCGTCGTTGTCCGGGTCATCCTCGGCGAACAGGTGCCGTGGATTGTCCACGCCACCCGTGGAGACGGCACCCGCCACATTGTGCACTCGGATGAAATCACCGCAGCTTTCGTTGAGCTAAAGCGACAGACCCTCAGCCCGTCTGCCAGCAGTCAGTAACGGCCAATCCATTTCGGCCGAATGGACACCCACATCGGCGTTCCGATCGCGAAGTGCCGCAATATCCGCGGAGGTCCGTTCCGGGTCGCTGCGAAGGTCTGACTAGCGAGCGTCCTCAAACCAGCTCACGACTTTGTAGTCAGAGATGAGGCCGCCATCGGCGAGTGCCTCGTCATAGTGAACGGATTGCACGCCGGTCATGCGCACGTTCCAGCCAACAAATGCCCCGTAGATGCTATCGTCCGTGCCGCCGCCAACCATCTCGACATTGTACATCGGCGCATAGACTGTTCCGCGGAATCCTCCATTGCCGGCGATCTTGGCTTCCCCCGGCGTGACTGGGCTCCCGTCCGCATTGGTCGGCCGGTCCAAACCATACAATTGAAACGCGAGCGGAGAATTCGGGTTAGCCACGCCATTCCCATCGATATTCACGTCGCCCGCAACAAATAGGCGAACATGCACGCCGGGATCGAGAGTGATGACGGCCTGCCCCGCCATGTCGATATTCCCAGTCACCACGATTTGCGCGTAAGTTTTGCTGCCGTCAGCTGCGCCCTTGATGTGAAGAACCGATTGACCGGAGAGTTTGATGTCGTTGAGCAGAACTTGCGTGGGATTTCCTGCCTTGGCCTGAATCTCCGTGTCCCCATTTACTGTGGATGGCGTATAAGCGTCCGGCGGAACATTCGGGCGAACGACGGTGAAGAGTTCCTGGTAGAAATCATTGCGAATCTCACCCGTCACGTTGTCTGAATTCAGCACCGTGCCGCCGTTCGTCATCGCATCGCCATAAATGTGCGCGCTGCCAGCCTCGAGAAGCGTGCCGTTGGTGGCGATGTGCCCATTCTCCTGTCGCTTCGCTTCATCATAGAATCCATTGCTCGACTTCGCCGGATCCCGTGAGTCGTAGCTATCCACCACGATATTGTGATTGTTCAGGTTGATGCTTTTGACTCCGAACAAGGCAAGGCGGAAGGTGCCCACCGGCTTCACAATCGTCTCAATCAGGCGCGTGGCCTGGGGCGAAGCAACCTCCTCGCCGGTACGGCTGTCTTTCTTCAAGTCGAACTTGCGCAAGCGAAGATCTTCCTTGTCGCCAGCCACCACCGCGCCACCGGGAACTTCAGCGATACCGAGCGACCGCACGCGGTACCACTGCTCTCCAGTCGAATCGCGCAAGAATTCAGGCGCGTCGACGATGATCTTCGAGAAGGAGCGCTGTCCGCCCTCACCCTGCCGCATGAGGACTTTCGAAGTGTAATACACGCCGGTATCACCGGGCTTTACCGACTCCGTTTCCTCATCGATGACGTGGCTTTTCCACCCTTTCCAAGCGCTCGAGGGATCGAACAACTCCTTGCGCATTTCGTTTACCGCAATGTCCACACCCGCTTCAGCCGAGAGTAATGCCTCCTGCCACGACGCAGTTTGATGCACCTGGCGATAGCGGTTCTGAATGATGCCAAATGTAATGGCACCCGCGGCAACGAGGATCGCCGTGAAGAACAAGGCGAGCACAAGAATGGAGCCGGATGATTTTGACGGAAGACGCATGGTTAATTTTGACGTTTGTTGCGGAGGAGCGTGGTGCTGAACGTGGAAGTGCCAGCCCGAGTTCCCTCGGAACTCCCGCTCAATTGAAATCGCGGGAGGAACGTTACCGAGACACCGATGCTCTGACCCAGGTCTTGCAACGTAAGTTTGAAATCCGAGACGTCAGTTGCCAGGGCGGTCGCCACCGATCCTTCGGAACGATAAATCGTCCCATTTTGACGGTAGTACTGAATGATCGTATTTGATGATCCGTAGATCGCCGAGCCGCGAACAATCTGCGGATCACGGGCGTTTCCATCCGCGTCGTAGTAATCTGGAATGCTGATTTTCAATCGCTCGGTTTGCGCGTCCACCGTGAGCGCTCGCCGAAGATCGAGATTGATATAATCCATCAAGCGCAATTGCTGCGCTTGGGCGGTCACATGATGCCGGCTCGCTTGGTAGCTCTTCTGAATGGTGTAGGCGCCAACCATCAGGCCGGCAGCGAGAACGCTGCTGACCGTTGCGGCGATCAACAACTCGGAGATCGTCCAACCCTTGGATGCACTGAGGCATTTCATTAGTTTTTCCCAGGTTTGCCGCCAACGTTTCCGCGCCCGCCCCCCTTGCCGGTGGGGGTCGGTGCGGGAGTTGGCGTTGGAGTTGGAGCAGGTGTAGGAGCCGGCGTAGGCGTCGGCGTCGCGTTTCCGCCTGGGCTCGGTGTAGGTGTAGGTGTCGGCGTCGGCGTGGGGGCCGGCGTAGGCGCGGGAGTCGGCGTCGGGATGGGATCGGTGGTGGAACCACCACCCACGGTTCCTATCCCGGGGAGATTCATTCGGCTAATCCCTCCATTCGAGATAACCGTCGTGGTTGACCGCGTGCGGGTGCGTCCCCCCTCCCCGGTCCATGCAATGCTCAATTCGACCTGCGCGAGACGCTGGGAAGAAAGGCCCGCGCCCGCCGAAATGGTCACACGCTCTCCAGTAGCCTTTCGCTCGACGATGAGCCGGTCCGCCGCCGTGGGATCGGGATACGCGGAAATGATGATCTTTTCCGTAGGCTTGTCCAAGGGGATCGCCGACTTCGGAGCCGACGCCAGGATCGTATTCTTCAGATAGTCCTCGCTGGTGATCTTGCGCCAGTTTCCCAGCCGCATCTGCTCCACGCGCTCCTGCAATGCGAGGGTTGCGGCATTCGACGCCCGGCTGGAATGCACCAAACGGAGATGAGCGCCGTTCAAAGCCATGGCGGCGCCGATCCCAGCGGCCGCAATCACGGTAGTGATCAGGGTTTCAACGAGAGTGAAACCACTTCTGTTGCGGCGAAGTCGTTCAAAGTCCACGGCCGAGAGACTTAGCAGACGACATGCCAGTGCGCGCATAAATGCCGAACCGTCATAATTGTGATCGTCAACCGCCAATTTCCTCTAAATCGGGTGCTGTTCCGGGTAACTTCACCCGGGCCTATTCTCACTTTGGTTAAGGGTGCCCCCTACCGATGCCTCAATTGTGAAGGCGCGATTACCGCGTGAGGGGCACGTTGAAGATCGTGCCGCTTGATTTGAGGACCACTCCGCTTCGTTTCACTTTCAGAAGGTGCAGGCGAAGCTTCCCGGACTTCGTCTGCACAGTGAAAGCCTCCCCTTCCGCGACCGCCGTGCCATTGATCAAGGCAACGGAAAGCTTGTCGATAGAAATGGCAGTTACACGGAAAAACCGGCCTAGCTGCGCCTCCTCGGCATCCTTCGCGCCGACGTCAATCGAGAGCAACTCGTTGGTTTTTGGCGCCTGTGATCGAACAAACGGGTCGCGAGAAACCTGGCTGGCATCAAAACTGGAAGGAGCCGGCACTTTCTCAAATTCTGCTCCCGCGCCGCTGACACTCGCGCCCAGGACCACGGCAAATGAAAGCAGGACCGGCCTCATGGGTGGACAATGGTTTCGAACACGCACGCTATGTCGCACGTGCCGTCCGCGTTCACCCGCCGAATGCCGATCGATTTCACAGAACCGAGGGCGAAGGCATTTTCGATTTCGGCCAGCGACTGCCCAAACGGCACCACGCGGCCCTGCCGGATGCGCAATTCCCAGCGCGCAATCGCATGGTCCGCCATAACGCGCAGCGGCAATAGTTGAGACAGGCGCACCTCGGCATTCTCGATGCCGTGATTCTTGAAAAGGCTCACCATCTTTAGGGGCATTTCCACCATGTAAGGACGCGGAAGCGACGCGAGCAGGTGATTTGCCCACTCGAACGACTGGGCATTCTTCGCCGCTGTTTTCTGGCGGCGATCGAGGATCTTCATCTGTGTGGTGACGTCCGAGATCTGAGCCTCGGTGGCCGCCAAATCCGCGCTCAATGCGGCGCTCTCGCGACGGAGTGCAAAAGTGACGTTGGAGAGGTATGTCCACGCCGCGACGAGCGTCACAACGAACGCCAGTTTTCTTTTCGATGGCGCTTTAATTGGCACGCGCAGGAGGCTCGGTTGTGAATTGCAGGACAAAGTCCACCACGCTTTGATTCCGAATATCACCGATCAAAGGTGAATGAACTTCCTCGAGAGAATTGATGCGCCCAAACAGAGGGACGTTTGCGGTTTCAAACGCGCGCGATATTTGAAGCATGCATTTGTCGGCCTCCAACCGCGGGGCGACTCCCTCACATTTTCCGGCGATCGTAATCGTCGGATTGTCCAACAGTTCCGCGTCCACTTGCAGCGCCGTGAATTCCGCGCTCGAAGGCGCGGCGGACAAAGCTTGCGCGAGAATTGGCGCCCAATTCCGGCGGCGGCCCGCGACTTCTAAAACGTAGTCGCGGCGCGCAGTGGCTTGGGAAAGCTCCGCGTCCGCATCACGCGCGCGCCGCAAACTATTAAGAGAGGATTCATGCAAATGGCGCGTGGCATTCAATTGAGCCCGCAGCGCATCAACGTTCCGGCTCTCCGCGAAATCAGAAACAAAACGCCCGCACGCCAATATCGCGAGGGCGACGGCGACGAGGAGTCTCGGCCGGATTTTGCGCGCTGTTTCCGCGCGCTCGACGTGCAGATTTGTGCGAACGACGATCATCACGCGGCACATTGCAACGCCACGCCCGCCGCAAGCGGCAATCGTGGCAGATCTTCGGAGAGCCCAGGCGCGCTCTTCGCGAGGCGTTCCATCTCGATCGATTGAAGCGGATTCCAAGTGACGCACTGCACTTCGAGGGCTTCACCGAGGCTGCGCATCACCTCGGCATTATTGCTGAGCGCGCCGGACACATGCATCCGAGAAAGCCGCGTTTGCTGATCTTGCGCATCGAGAAAGTCGCAGACATCGACAAGCTCTTTAAACAGGTTCTGCATCGCCTCCGCGCCTTGCTCGCGCGCAACAGGGTCGACCGCGCCTGCGTCATCGACCACCTGCGTCTTGATCAACTCCCAAGGAAACTCCACAACGCGCGCCACGCGAGCGACACCGCGGAAGCCCGCGAGAATTAACGCCCGCTCACGACCGAAGTCCGCGACCAGGTAGGAGTGATCCCGCGCGATTTCGGCGCAAGACGTGGAGAAAGAGTTGAGCAAAGCCAAAGGCGCGAGTTGGAGCACGCGCAACCTTCGGCCGAGTTTCCGCAAGGCGGACTCAACCTCAGCAACGGCGATTTTTGGAACTGCCTCAGCGACTCCCATGGAACTCTGGAAATCCGTGTGGCATCCCTCGACCGGCCCGCCCACGGCCACATAGTCCTTTAGTTCTTCATGGAATAGCGACTCGATCTCCCCCGCTGTGGCGCGCGCCAGCGATTTCGCGGCTTCCGGCGTGCCTCTGTCGAAGAAGCGCAGTTTCGCCCCACTCGGCCAGAAGGTCACTGCGCATTCGGAACTTTTGGACCTCAGCTGTCGGAAGAGTTTCCGCAAAGTCTCCTCGAGCGCCTTGCGGCTGTCGCCGGGTTCACTCGGGACCATCGCGTATTCGCGGACGAGTGGTCCTTCCTCTCGCAATCGCAAAACCACCGCTTTCGCCCACCCGCTCCCCAGATCGATGCCGATGACTTCCCGATGTTTTGAGAACATGCCCTATAACTTTCCTGGGAAGGATCCCTGCTTTTTCGTGTCTTCGAACCAGGTTGCCACTTCGAAGCGTTTGATTATTCCGGATCCGGCGAGCGCCTCATCGTAGCGGATCTTCGTGTTGCCGTTCAGGGTCGCAGACTTGGCTACGATACTGCCGACAAAGGTTCCGCTGCTCCCGCCACCGGCGAGCGTCACGTCGGCGCCGGGCGCGTAAACCGAACCGTAAAACTGCGCGCTCCCCGACAGGTCAATCGTTTGACCGACCGTCGGCGTCGGCGCATTGACTCCATACAGCGAGAAGTTGGTAGCGAGGCCGCTCGGATTGCTGACGCCGCTTCCTCCGAAGTTCGTGCTGCCCAGCACCCAAATCTTCACCTGCACGCCATTGACGATCGTCATTGAGCCGAACGAAGAACCGCCGGCTCCTTTCGTGGTCACGTCCCCGCGCACATAGACCTCAACGTATTTCTTGTCGGTATCCAGAGCGGCGCCCGTTTTTCCGAAATCGAACGTCAGAACATCGGACGAACCGTTAAGTTTAATGGAATCGACGACGTACCGTTTTGGGGCCGCTGCCGTTCCGCCGCGCAAGGTCGTGGCGCTCGAAATGTTCAAAGTGACACCGCCTCCTCCTCCTGGGACACCCGGCGTGACCGAACTGCTCCAATCCGGCGGGTAAACCGGCGCGAGTGGTTGGTAAAAGTCGTCGCGAACTTCGCCAAGGATTCCTGAAGAGCCACCCACCGTGCCTCCATTGGTCAGAGCGTCGCCGTATACGGTGGCGTCCCCAGCACTAATGAACTGACCGTTCGTAGCGATGTGGGCATTCAAGGCATTATAAGGCGCAACGTTGAACTGGCCGATGGCGGTTCCGGGCTGGCCTCCTGCGAGCGAACGATTCGGATCCGCTGAATCGAAGCTGTCGACGTAGATCTTGTGATTATTGAGCTTGATCAGCTTTTCGACCTGCAGCGCGAGATCCGTGCTGTAGATAGGCTTGATCCAAGCCTCAATCGAACGCGTGGCCTGCCTCGTGGCGCCACCAAGGTCCAGCTTCCGAAGCACCACATCGCGGCTGTCGAGACTAAGCGAACGCTGCCCCGATAGAAGCACCGTCCCAGTGGATACTATGGAATAGAATGCCTGCGTTTTGCCTCCTGCGGTGACATCGTTTCGGATCAGAGAGTATTGGACCGACGCATTGCCGCTCGACTCCCCGGCATGCGGCAGATTCAACGTGAAAGTCTGCGTGCCCGTTGGAATAGCACCGTCTTTCAAACCCCGCTCCAACTGCGCCAATCCCTGGTGAACGCCTGCTTCGGCGGCAGTCAGCGCCTCCTGCCAGGCTGAACTGTGGTGAACGGTATTGAACCGGTTGGTGACTACATACAGGGCCGAGCCTGTAATCGCCGTCAACAAACCCAGGGCGATGATTACCGTCGCGAGCGCTCCGCCACGCTGCCGGCCAATGGATGCAATCATCGGGAATACGCTGCGTTTCATTGGATCGCCTTGGCGCGCATGAAGACAGTACCTGCAGCCCCAATGGGCGCGGAGGTTCTACCGACCTTTGAATTGCTCTGCGCTGAGATCGTCGCAACCAGCGCAAGGTCGGTGGCGGCAAGCAGTCCACCGGTCGTGCTTTTGAAAGTGATGGTCGTATCGAGCGGCACCGTTGCGATGATGCGCGACGCCGTCTTCGGGCCACCCGATGGAGCCGTCCATGTGATGGTGCGCACCAGATTGCGCGTGCTCGCGTCGTTTGCCGCGAGCGCATAGGTGACCGTGACCGATTTAGGCAGGGTCAAACTCCGGGTTTTCGTATCGTATGTTGGCTCGACGCGTGTTGCCGCCCGGCCCGGATCGCCCGCCATAGGTCCCGAAGCTTCGTAGTCGGAATAACGTTGCGGGACCGTAATCGTCAGCGGAAGCACGTTGGTGCTGCCACTCACGCCCGCGGTGAGCGCAGTCGCGTTGCGCAGGTCGATCTCCAGCGCGTCGAAGATGCGCGCCACGTTGCTGCGAACGCCCGAGCGAGTGATGCTCAATTCGTAGCAACGCTGAAAGGCCATGAAGGCCATCATGCACGCGCCCGTGACGACTCCGGTGATTCCCGCGGCCACGAGAAACTCCGCGATCGTAAATCCGCGGCGCTTTCCAAATGCATCCGCCGGGCAGTTCATCGCAGGGCAGATTTGCTGATGATGGTGGACAATTCGCGCTGCCCCGGTTTCGCCGTTCGCTGCCACTCCGTGCGCACGCGAAAGTTCAACTGAAAGGTATCGATGATCGTCGCCGGATCGAAGGTCGCAGGCGAAATGACCGGAGCTCCCGATCCGGTTTTGGTCACTGTAAACAGGAGCGCAGAGCCTTCCGCCGGTGATGGCGAGGCGCCTGCAGGCACCGTCGGCGGCACGGTCGCGTGGTAGACACTCACGACCTCGCTATCGAAAACGGCAGTTCCGGTCGGAACCGTGAGCAAGGAAGCGATATAGGCAGGCGTTGTGGCGTTGGCCCAAGCGGCGGATCGGAGTTGATCCAGGCGCGCGAGACAATTGCGTTGGGCCACTGCCGAACCCTCCGAACGACGGATGAGATTCATCACGTGATTCGCCGCAGCGTATAAGCCCGCAAAGGCCAGCGTGAAGATTCCTCCTGCAACCATTACCTCGAGGAGGGTGAACGCCCGGGTTCGAAGCGCCAAACCGCCGGGGCGTGAAGGCACCTCTCCGATCGAGCCGGAGCCGGATCTCAACTGGGCACATCGAAACAGGCGCACAAGAAATGAGTGAGCACTGCCCGTGCCACCGACACCCATCCGATCCAAGGCGCGCGAATCTCACGTCTTTAGGAGTTCTTCTTTCGAGCATCTAAGCGACCCGCTACCCGCGTAAACCCATTCCGTTGTGGAACTGCCATAGGAAGTCGAAGGCGCGACGATCCCCGCTCCCTCCCGCGCAATCTCCCATTTCAAATCTGCTAGTTGAGCCGGAAGTCCACTCGCAACAATCCACCAGCCTGGACCTCCTCACGGGAAACCGCGCAGCCGAGGACGCGCCGGAAAAGTTCCGTCTCAAGTTTTGCAACGATCGGATAGGCCCGCAAAACATCGAGAAACGGACAGTGATGCTCCCTGATCCATCCGCCAGATTCACCTTCTGCCTCGAAAATGGCCATATGCCCCTCGCCATCCCGCGCGCGGGCGATCGACTCGGCGCGCTCGGCGAAAGTAGCGCCCGTCGCTCTCTGGAGAAGCGCAGACGCTTTCTGCTGCCACGCAAGCATCAGCAACTTCTCTGCCGCCGCCTCGCCATGGAGCTTTTTCGCCGCTTCCAGCAATTCCAGCGTCAAGGGATTGCTCGCCGCCGGGAATAGCTCATGCGCTCGCGGCGTGAGGCGATAGATCAGTCGCGGCCTTCCTGTGGTGCCATCGGGCTTCGGCTCGCGGCGAGCATCCAGCAATCCACGTCGCTCCAAGTCCTGACAGCTCTCCTTGACGCCCATATAGGACATTTCGAGCCGGTCCGCGAGTTCCTGGACAGTCAGACCCTGCGTCCGCTTGAGCAGGTTCACCAAGCGGAACCGAGTATTCTGCGCAACCGCCTGGAGCAGCTTCTGCGACATAAAGGCGTGCACGAATAACACGCGCCGCTGCCGACCTCAATCCTCCCATGCATGCGCGCGCCTCGAGCGCGCGAAAATGTCACGCCGCGATTAGCGGCGGCGGAGGAACCGGCGGCTCGTGAGAGCGAAACCAAGCACGCCCGCGAGCGGGAGAATGGCCGAAGGTTCCGGCACCGGGCGGATGTTCACCGCGAGTCGCGTCTCCTCGAAGCCGCCCTGCGTGGTCGCCGTCGCTTCCGACGAGAAGTACGACCCGAAGTGCTGATACATGTAAATGATCGTGCTATCCGAAAGACCCGCAAACGCGCTCACCGGGATGAAGAACGCAATGTCCGCCTCGCCGCTGCCGCTATTCGCGTCGTTGTAGAGCACGTAATTGTTGGTCGGCAGATCGAGATCGAAAACCTTCGTTCCGATCTGGGAAAGATTCTGGGTGTGAATGCCAGTCTTGTTCGAAGCGTAGATCTGAAGCGCATCCAGCGAGATCAGCGATTTGTCCCCGGCGTTCGGCTCGTTGATATCGATCGTGAAGGAAAAATAGTCGACGCCATTGATGCTGGTGGTCGTCTGGCGCAGGTCGCCGAGCGTCAGCTCATGGTTCCACTGAGGTTCCCGCTTCGTGTCGAAAGCGCCCGCCGACGTGTTATAGCCTTCCTCGGTGCCGTTGGCCTGAATGCTGAGGAACGGGTCGAAGACGCCCGTGCCGGCCGGCTGAGTGAAGTCCGTCGTGAAAATCGCCGTCCCGTAGCTCGTGGGGATGGAAACCGCCGATTGCGTCGTAAGATCGTAAACAGCCGCATGGGCCTGAGGGGCGCCGGCGAGAGCCGACAAGAGGAGTCCAGAAGCGATAAGCGCTTGTTTCAGAGACGGTCTCATGAAGGCCGTTATAGTTTTTCTAAAGCGCCAGTCAAAAGATTTTGAGACCAGCATTGTTTATGCCAGCTTCAAGGCTGTGGCGAAATGGTGGCAAGAAGTCGCTCTTCTTCCGGCAATAGCTTGGCCTTTCGGGCGACTGCCACGGCTTCGACCGCCGCCGGTTGTTTGCCGTTGGCCGCTAAAAGAACTGCATGGTACAGGGCGATCTCGGGCGTCGCGAGAGCCGCCGGGGGAAGTTTCTCGAGAATAGCCAACCCTTCAGCGCTGCGTCCCGCGACGTGCAATGCATAGGCATATGTGGACGCAAAAGTGGGATTTGCCGGGGCCTTTTGATAGAGCATCCGCGCTTCCTCGACCAGCGGCGCAGGAGGCTCATTGAGAAGCAAACCGAGGATGATGGAGTTGTTGCGAGCCCCGTCGTCGTCAGGTTTCACGACGGCCAACCGGCGAGCGACACGCAGGAGGCCTGCGGTGTTCGCATCCTCGACACAGAGACGGTGCAACATGCGGAGGGCCCATTCCGGATCTTTGCTCGCCGAGGCTGCCCAGAGCGTTTCCATCAGTCGATTCCGCCAACCGGCACGATGGGCGAAATAGGCGACAGCCATCGCGAGATCGCGATTCTCCACTGCCGTTTGGGTCGCCAGCTGCCAGAAGTTCGCGGCCTCTCCCGCCTTGCCACTTTTCTCTGCGGCAAGCGCGGCAAATGCGTTCCGCATGGCTTCTCCGCGCGCCCACGGAAGCTTTTTGGAAGTGAGTTCCGTGAGCGCAGACCAATCATTGGTGGCGGCAACCAACTCCGCGTAAGCTTCAATGACCTCAGGCCGCTCCAGCAACGCAGGGTCGAGTTTACCCGCCCACTCCCGAGTCTCGCGGGCCATGCTGCGCTGCGTCGACCACGTGAGCAGCGCCGCCAGGTCAACCGGCGACTTCAACGCAGCTTCGCGTGCCCGCGCCATGGCTGCTGGGAAATCCTCCTTCTTCAACCAGCCAACGAGGTCCAGTTCTGTCAGATGGTCCGGAAAGATGGCGTCTTTGGAGTTTGCCAGTTCGACCGCTAAAGGGAGCGCTTCCGGAGCCTTCTTTTGCCGCACCAACACTCGCGTGAGCGCTCGCTTGGCATGCGTGGCATATGCGCCTGCTTTTGCAGATTCGCGCAGTCCTTCGATCCCAGCTTCGCGCATTTTTGGATCGAGCGCCTGCGCTTGCGCAAGTGCATGGTTGAAACGGTAGCTTTCCCGCGCGGGATCGCGTCGACTCGCTTCCGCGAAGGCTTTCTCCGCTTCACCCCAATTCCCCTTTCCCATGGCAACCATGCCGCGTAACGCCTCATAGTCCCCGGTCGATCGAAAGCTTTCGGGCGCGCCGGCAAGTGCCGCCTCCGCGGCGTCGATCCGGCGGGAACGAATTGCGCTCGCCGCCCATGCAATGCGGTCCGTGGCGGAATCGGGATTCAGTTCCACGAGTTGCTCGTGCCAGGCGACCGCGTTCGCAACGCCCAGTTTCTCCGTGAGCTCCGTCATCATCCGCACGGCTTCCTGGTTTCGCGGCGCGATTGTCACCGCTCTTCGGAGGACCATGGCCGCATTGCGATAGTCACCCTTTTCGAGGAGCGAGCGCGCCTGCTTGCAAAGCCGGGACGGCTCGCCCGCGCGGTAGATCCAGAAGCCGCCCGCGCCGACGCCACCGGCTACCAGTAGAACAACAAGTGGTTTCAGCCACCAGCGGCGGCGCGGCATTGCGTCAGGCGATTCGACGGGCATCACTCAGAGTTCAAGCAGGCCGCAAGCCGATTGGGAAGATTCGGCGAACGGGCGGAATAACTCCGCCTCCGGGATAATGCCCCAATTACCGCGCGGCAGCCCGCCGGAAAGTTCGGGCGACTCTCAGGCCTTTGCTACCGCCGGGTTCAAGCCACGCAGCTTCCTGCGCCAGAAGGCAGTTCCCATGAGTGCAATGCCAAGGAGAATGGCAGTCGAGCCTCCGTCCGGCACTGTCTGGGTCGGAGTAGGCGTCTGCCCAATCTCGATACAGAACTCGATGCCCTTATTGAAATAGTGACAGTCAGGATCGAAACCCAAGCCGAACGTGCCCCCGTTCGTGATCCAATCGTCGAGCGTGCCCAACTGGGCAGAAGTCAGATTGTAGACGAAGTCGAAATACCGGTCGTACCCGCCCACAGGGTCGCTCCAGATGGTGAGCAATTGGGCGGCGGAATAGATTACGCCAGTTGAGCGGCTCGATTGCCCGAAGTAGTTGGAGAAGTAATTGTCGTTCGGATTTTCCTCCTTCTTCGAAACGCCGGAGGTCACCCCATCAAGAAGGTTGATGTAGAGATAGTCCTGCTCGACCTGCCAGTCCCAGACGTTGTCGATCGTAATCCTGGCGCTCGTGATCGTGTATCCCCCGAGAAGGTAGTCCTTCAGCGTCTTTCCCGTTCCGCTCAAAGTCGTAATTCCGAACCCGTAGGCATACTGGTGTTCCAAGTCGAAAAGGTCATCCGGGTCCACCTGGTAATCGTTCGGTTTGAAGGAAAACGAGAGCGCCGAAGCGGTGGCCACCGTTGCCGCGAGGAGTGGGAGAACTATCCATTGTTTCATGCATGCCTGCCTTAGCAGATGAGATACCAGCTCGCTGGAGCACCCGCGGAACTACCTCGTCTTCAAGTCCTTAAATATTCTACTTTTAGCAGATGATATTTTGCGTCGCAGCGATTGTGTAAAGAGCGGCGACAATTCGGCCTCCGATTCCACGCGTTTCACGACGGCCTTGTACGCCGAGCGGCGATGATTCATTCGTCGGAAATGGCGGCCGAAAGCGTAGCGATTCAACGCTCGCCGCATATCGTGCGTTTTCCAAAAAATGAGCCGGGCTGGCTCTGCCACTATGGCAGGCCAGCCCGGCTTATCGTATGTTGTCAGCAACTCTGTTTGCTGAGTCTCCTGTAAACGGGTTGGAAAACCCGTTCTCCGTTGCTGCGTCTCTTGTAAACGGGCCGGAGCCCCGTTCTCCCATTTACAGCGTCACGCTTGCTTCGGTCGCGACGGTTTCGCCCGAGCCATTCCGCGCGCTCACCGCGACCGTGATTGGCACGCCCGCGGGCAAGCTCGTGAGCGTCGCCTGCGTTTCCGCAAACAAGCCCA
>CBHXZU010000025.1:0-18687 GCA_966125105.1 uncultured Prosthecobacter sp. | reverse complement strand
AAAGGTCGCGCGCGTCGAGACTCAGCGTGACGGCGCCGGGGATCACGTTGCTCGCTCCGGGCTTCGCCGCAATCTCCCCAACGGTTGCCGTAACACCGCATTTCTCCACCGCGAGAATGAACTCCGCAGCTGCGCAGAGCGCATCTTTTCTCATCTTCATCGGAGTGGTTCCCGCGTGCCCAGCCTTGCCTTCAAACGTGACACGAATCCGCGTTTGGCCAGCAATCCCGCTGACCGCCGCCAGTGCGAGTTGCTCGGATTCCAGAACGGGTCCCTGCTCGATGTGCATCTCCGCATACGCGAGAAACTCCCCGGCATCCCGTTTCGCTTGCTCGATGCCCTTTTCCTCGATGCGAGCGAGATCCCGCGCTGTGAGCGTGCCGGCAATCGCGCGACTGCCAAGGTAAGTGGTTTGATATCGCACACCCTCCTCATCGGAGAACCCGATGACTTCGAGATGAAACGGAAGCACTGCGTTCTCTTCTCGCAGTTTCTCCACCACCGCGATCGCCCCCAGCACGCCGAGCGGGCCATCGTATTTCCCTGCATCGCGCACGGTGTCCAGGTGTGAGCCGAGTAGCAGAGTTTTCGCGCCGGTGACGGGCGAGGGCAGTCGCCCAATCAGGTTGAACGCCGCGTCGACTCGAGTTTCCAGCCCGGCCGCCTGCATCCACGAGCCGACGAGCACATTCGCGCGTTGCATTGCAGGAGAGTGGAAGGTCCTGGTGATCCGCCCCGGCTCGTCGGTGATCGACGCGAGCTCGTCGCACCTCTCCATCAACTGCCGCGATAGGTGCTGTAGGCCCATGGTGTGCAAAGGAGTGGCACGTGATATCCCGCCTCGGGATCGCTGACGCGAAAGCGTACGGGCACTTTGTCGAGGAACTGCGCATTGCCGAAGTAGTCGCCGACGTGGAAGAGCAGTTCGTATTCTCCCGCCCGAAGATCTGCGCCGGTGAGGAGGGGCCCATCCGTTCGTCCGTCCGCATTGGTCGTCATGGCTTTGAGGACGGCGCCGGACGCGTCGCGCAGCTCAATCTTCATTCCGGCCGCCGGACGGCCGTTCATCGTGTCGAGCACGTGCGTGCTGAGTTTCCCGCTCATCGAATTAAATCCTCCAACCGCAACCGCGCGATCTTGCTGATCTCCTCGAGCGCGGTGGCGCGTTCCTGCTGGGGAGTGTTCTGCAATCGACGGGGAAAAGCTTCGAGAATGGCGTCCTTCTTGTTGAGGCGCGCGCAGATCACGAAGGGAAATCCGAAACGCTCTTTATAGGCGCGGTTGTAACGATCGAAGGCGTCGCGTTCCCCCAGTGACAAATCCATCAAACCCGCAGACGCCTGCTCGCCCTGCGATTCGACGGTGAGCACTGCGCGTCCCACCAGGTCCGGGTGAGCGCGGATGAGCTCGATCTGTTCCTCCGCGGAAGCGCGGCGAACCACGCCGACCATCGCCGCGTGCATGGCATCGAGTGACGCAAACGGCCGCGCCGCGTTCGCTCGGTCGGCAATCCAGGGTGAATGCTCAAAAACCGGACCCGCGACGGTGACGAACTCCGCCGGAGTCATCCCGTTGATCTGCGAAAGCGCGAAGGTCACGGAACGCTCCTATAGCGGGCGCGGGATCGGCATTGCGATGGAAAACTATGCGCCTGTGAGAAAGGGCGACGCGAAAATGATCGATGGGCTTCCGAAGATGAGAAATGGCGTTCCGAAAGTGACCGAGGGCGACCAAAATATTCCCAATGAAGAGCCGTAGATCGCTGGAGATGTGCCTGAGATCGCCGTAGATCGCCCGTAGATTTCCAGAATTCAGGGGCTGAATCCCCGGGATGTGTCCAATTCCCGCGTAGTGCAATCTGGTTCCGCGGTTTGCGATTGTCGCAGGCGGGTGAATCTCTAACGTGTTGTTCCCGATGAGCAGCGGCTTGCATCCAAAGCGTGTTGTCGGAGAACTGAAGGAACTGAGGGCCCTGACGGGGGATGAGAACGGGGCGCAACGTGTGGCATTTACGCCGATGTGGGCAAAGGCGCGCTCGTGGCTCCGGGCAAAGTGCGCGGTGCTGCCGGTCCAGATCCACAACGACGCGGCGGGGAACTTCTGGGCGACGCTAAAGGGGGAATCGGAGAAGGAGTTGCTCATTGGCGGCCATATCGACTCGGTGCCAAACGGCGGCTGGCTCGATGGATGCCTGAACACACTCGCGGGCCTGGAGACTCTTCGGCGAATCCACGAGCAATACGGTGGGAAGCCGCCCGTGACGGTCCGTTTGGTGGACTGGGCCGACGAAGAAGGCGCGCGCTTTGGCAAAAGCCTCTTTGGTTCTTCGGCGTGCAGCGGGAATCTCGACATGGCGGAGGCCCGGGCGCTGAAAGACAATGACGGCATCGCCCTGCCGACGGCGCTCGCGGAACATGGGATCGAGTTCGAACGCGTGAAGGATAGCGGCGTCGAACTCAGGAACGCCGCTGCTTACCTGGAATTGCACATCGAGCAGGGCCCGGTGCTGTTGGATCTCGATCTTCCGCTCGGCGCGGTGCTGGGGACGTTTGGCGTGGAACGGCACGCGATCACTTTTCACGGTCAGGCCGCCCATTCGGGCAGCACGCCCATGAACCGCCGCCGGGACGCCTTCCTCGCGGCGGCCCGAATGAGCCCGGAGATTTACGAGATCGCGCGGCGCAGCGGCGCGGGTGTTTGCACGATCGGTTCGTGCACGACGAAGCCGGGGATCGTCACGAGCGTAGTGGAGGAATGCCGGCTCACGCTTGATCAGCGACATCTCGATGCGGGCGCGCTCGCTCGCATGCATCTCGAAGCGGAAGAGGCTTCGAAACGATTCGCTGCCGAAGGAAGCGTGGACGTGAAATGGGACCGGATCTGGCACATCGACCCGGTGCCGTTTCACCCTGAACTGATCGACCTGTGTGAATCGGCGATCCGCGACATCACCGGCACCGCGCATCGATTGCCATCGGGCCCACTGCACGATGCCGCCGAGATGGGGCGGGCCGGAATTCCGACGGTGATGATGTTTGTGCAAAGTCTGCACGGCATCAGTCACAACAAGATCGAGGACACGAAGGAAGAGCACCTCGAAGCGGCGGTGAAGGCGTTCGACGCTCTTGCGGAGAAGACGCTCCACTGGATTTCTGCGAGAAAATGAACAATCCCGCTGACCCAACGTGCTCCTGCTGCGCGAAAGCGCGCAGCGGGCAAAACAAATGCGTCATTCCGCGCGAAACTCCTGTAAATCTGGCGCGCCTCGCGCTTACTTGGCTTCCGTAGTTCAAACCCCTCCAGGAAACATTCCTATGCCGACCTTAGCTACGACTGTTGATGGCCTGACCCTCCCGAACCCCTTCATCATCGGCTCCGGCCCGCCAGGAACGAATCTCAACGTGATCGCCAAGGCGTTTAAGGAAGGCTGGGGCGCGGTCATCGCGAAGACCGTGAGCCTCGACTCAAGCAAGGTGATCAACGTCTCGCCGCGCTACGCAAAGCTCTACGCGGCGGATCGCGAGGAGGTCATCGGTTGGGAGAACATCGAACTGATCAGCGACCGCAAGTTCGAGATCTGGCTCGATGAGTTCAAGAAGTGCAAAGACATGTTCCCGCAGGGCGTGCTGATTGCCTCGATCATGGAGGAGTATTCCAAGGACGCCTGGTTCGAGATCGTCGAGCGCTGCCAGAACGCAGGGGTGGACGCCTTTGAGCTGAACTTCTCGTGCCCGCACGGATTGCCCGAGCGCAAGATGGGCGCGGCGATGGGACAGGATCCCGATGTTCTCGAGGAAGTGTGCGGCTGGGTAATGGCGGCAGCGAAGAAGCCCGTTTGGGCGAAGATGACGCCAAATGTCACGCATATCGAAGACCCAAGCCGCGCTGCATTAAAGGCGGGTTGCCAGGGCGTGAGCGCGATCAACACGATCCGCAGCGTGATGGGCGTGAACCTCGAAACACTGCGGCCCGAACCGACGGTCGAGGGCTACACGACGCCCGGCGGGTATTCGTCGAAGGCCGTGAAGCCGATCGCCCTGCGCATGGTGATGGAAATCGCGCAGATGATTAAGTCGGAGTTCCCGGGACGGACGCTGTCGGGACTTGGCGGAATCGAGACCGGCGGCGACGCGGCGCAGTTCCTTTTGCTCGGCGCCGACACGGTGCAAGTCTGCACGGGTGTGATGAAGTTTGGTTACGAGCACGTGAAACCGATGTGCGACGAGTTGCTCGACTGGATGGCGAAGAAGAACTTTGAGACGCTAGCGGACTTCAAAGGCAAATCGCTGCCGTACTTCACCACGCACGCCGACCTCGTGAAACGGCAGGCCGAGCGCAAGGCGGCGCAGAAGAGCGCGGCGGCGCCGGAAAAGAAAACGGTGGCGGCGGACAGTGATTGGAGTGGCGACAGCTTTGTCCAACAGTCGAACTCGCTTGCCCGGGGCTAACTCGTGAAAGCCTCCATTTGTCCGGCATTCATCGGCGGTGAATGGGTGATCCCGGAGGTCACGCAAACCTCGCCGGTGCACAATCCATCGCGCGGTGAAGTGATCGCGGAGACGCCGATGGGCGGCGCGGATCTTGTGAATGCGGCGGTCGAGGCTGCGCAGGCAGCGTTCCCCGATTGGATGGAGACGCCGCCGACGGAGCGGGCGCGGGTGCTGTTCCGGTTCAAGATGCTGCTCGAAGAAAAGTTCGAGGAGTTGGCCCGGTGCGTCACCCGAGAACACGGCAAGACGCTCGTGGAAGCACGCGGCGACGTGCGACGGGGCATCGAGATGGTGGAGTTCGCCTGCGGCACGCCGAGCCTCTTGATGGGGGAAATTCTGGAGAACGTCGCGCGTGGCATCGACTGCGACGCAATCCGCCAGCCACTGGGCGTGTGCGTGGGCATCACGCCGTTCAACTTCCCCGCGATGGTACCGCTGTGGATGTACCCGGTGGCCATTGCCTGCGGGAATACGTTCGTGTTAAAGCCGAGCGAGAAGGTGCCGCTCACGGCGATTCGTATCATTGAGTTGCTGCAACAGGCGGGTCTGCCGAAGGGAGTGATCAACATTGTGCACGGCGGGCGCGAGGTGGTGGATGCGTTGCTCACCCACCCGAAAGTTCGGGCGATCTCATTCGTCGGCTCCACGCCGATCGCGCGCTACATTTACGAAACTGGCACGCGGCACGGGAAGCGCGTGCAGTCGAATGGCGGTGCGAAGAACTTCGTCGTGGTGATGCCCGATGCCGATGTGGAGCCGTCCGTGCGCGGGGTGGCCGAAGCGGCCTTTGGCTGCGCGGGTGAGCGCTGCATGGCGGGTTCGACCGCGGTGGTGGTCGGTGGTGCGGAGAAGACGTTCCTGCCATCGATGATCGACGCGGCGAAGGCGATCAGAGTCGGGCCAACGGACGTGGAGATGCAGCCGGCGATGGGACCGGTGATCACACAACAGCACCGGCAACGTGTGCAGGAGTTGGTGGCCATCGGAGAAAAGGAAGGCGCGAAGGTGGTCGCGGACGGACGCGGGGTGCGAGTTGACGACGCGCCCAATGGCTTCTTCCTCGGGGCGACGATCCTCGATCGCGTCGAAACGAAGATGACGGTCGCGAAGGAGGAGATCTTCGGCCCAGTGCTGAATGTGATGCACATGGAGGACCTCGACGCGGCGATTGCGTTGGCCAACAGCTCGGCCTACGGCAACGGCGCCTCCATCTTCACGCGCTCGGGCAAGGCGGCGCGGGAGTTTAAACACCGTGTGAAGGCGGGAATGGTCGGAATCAACATCGGTGTGCCGGCTTCGATGGCGTGGTTCCCCTTCAACGGGTGGGACGACTCATTCTTTGGCGACCTGCACATGCAGGGACGTGAAGGTGTGCAGTTTTTCACGCAGCTCAAAGTCACTACGTCGCGCTGGTTCAGCTACGGCGAAGGGAGTATCTGGGCGGATAAATAACGCATGGCACTGCTCATCAAGAACGGCGAAATCGTCACGGCAGGGGAGCGCTACGTCGGCGATATTTGGTGCGAGGAGGAAACGATCACTCAGATCGGAAGTAATCTGCCGGCACCCGCAGGTGCGGAAGTGATCGATGCGAAGGGAAAGTATGTGTTCCCGGGGTTCATCGATCCGCACGTGCACATCTACCTGCCCTTCATGGGCACGTTTTCAAAGGACACTTACGTGACCGGCAGCCAGGCAGCGCTGGTGGGAGGAACGACGACGCTCATCGAGATGTGCTGCCCGGCGCGTTCGGACGACGCCCTCGCCAGCTTTGAGCTGTGGATGGAGCAGGCTATCGGGAAATCTGCGTGCGACTTCAGCTTTCACATGGGAGTGACGAAGTTCGACGAGAAATCCGCCGGCCAGTTGCGCGAAATCGTCAGCCGCGGAATCAGCTCGTTCAAAATCTTCCTCGCTTACAAAGGCGCGTTTGGGATCGACGACACGGGACTTTACCGCACGCTGAAGCTCGCAAAGGAGCTTGGCGTGATCGTCACGGCGCATTGCGAAAACGAGACGCTGATTGCAGAGAGGCAGAAGGAACTGCTCGCAGCGGGAGTGACGGGGCCGGAAGGGCATCACGAGAGTCGTCCGCCGCGCGTGGAAGCAGAAGGCGTGCATCACTTAATGTCCTTCGCCGAACTCACCGGCGCCGCGACCTACATCGTGCATCTCAGCTGCAAGGAGGCGCTTGATGAAGCGATAGCGGCTCGGCAGCGCGGAGTGCGCGTCGGCGTTGAGACGCTTATCCAATACCTGCTGCTGGATAAGACGGATGCCGAACGACCCGACTTCGAGGGCGCGAAGTATGTGATGTCGCCGCCGCTGCGCGACGCGCGGAATCAAGCGGTGCTCTGGAGTGGGTTGCAGAGCGGATTAATTCAAACGGTGGCAACGGATCACGCGCCGTTCGATTTTCAGTCGCAGAAGCCAATGGGACGGGAGGACTTCACGAAAATCCCGAACGGCATTCCCTCGCTCGAGGAACGTGTGAATCTGCTCTTCACGCGCGGGGTAAAGACGGGCCGCCTGGATTTGAACACCTTCGTGAACGTGGCGAGCACGCAGGCGGCGAAGCTTTTCGGCTTGTTTCCAAAGAAGGGAACCATTGCGCCGGGGAGCGATGCGGACCTCGTGGTGTACGATCCCGATTATCGCGGGAAGATTTCTGCGGCGACACAAGCGATGAACGTGGATTACAGCGCATTCGAGGGATGGGAGGTCGAAGGACGCCCGAGCGTGGTAACGGTACGGGGCAAAGTCGCGGCGCGTGACGGCAAGTTTGTGGGTGAGATTGGGCGGGGACAGTTCCTGCGCCGAAAACCGCAGCATTTCTAAACACACACTACCATGGATGAATTCATGCAGGCTGCGATCGATGAAGCAAAGAAAGGACTCGCCGCCGGCGGGATTCCCATTGGCTCCGTCCTCGTGTGCGACGGGAAGATCATTGGACGCGGGCACAATCAGCGGGTGCAGCACGGGAGCGTGATTCATCACGGCGAGATGAACGCGCTGGAGAATGCCGGACGGCAGACCGCCGCCACGTATGCGCGATGCACGATCTACACGACGCTTTCTCCATGCCCGATGTGCAGCGGCGCGATTCTCCTCTACAAAATCCCGAGGGTCATCGTGGGAGAGAATGTGACCTTCATGGGAGATGAGGAGCACTTGCGCGCCAACGGCGTGAGCGTGGAAGTGCTGCAAGACCCGACATGCACGCAGCTCATGCGCGACTTCATCGCTGCCAACCCGAAGCTCTGGAACGAGGATATCGGTGAGTGATTTCAAACTAGTCGGAAATGCGCCGGCTACCGAAGCCGCGCCCGAGGCCACGCTCGCGAGCGCGAGTCCGAGCCTGATTAATGACGACCTCGCGCCGGTCCCGGCGGAGCGACGGACCTGGAAGCTTTGGAACTTCGCCGCTTTGTGGATCTCCATGGCGGCATGCATCCCGACCTACATGCTTGCTTCTTCGCTGATCGGCGGCGGCATGAACTGGTCGCAGGCGATCTTAACGATCTTCCTCGCCAACGTGATCGTGCTGATCCCGATGGTGCTGAATGCGCACGCCGGCACGCGCTACGGAATTCCTTTCCCGGTGTATTGCCGCGCCGCCTTCGGCACGAAGGGCGCGAACATTCCGGCGCTATTGCGCGCGCTGGTGGCGTGCGGGTGGTTTGGCATCCAGGCGTGGATTGGCGGCAACGCGATCTTTCGAATCTCCGCAATCTTCCTGCCGCCCTTTGCATCGTCGCCTCCGATCGGATGGCTGGGCATCAGTTTCCCGCAACTCCTGTGTTTCCTTGCGTTTTGGGCGATCAACATGTGGATCATCTACAAGGGGATCGATTCGATTCGCCTGCTTTTGAGCATCAAGGCGCCGCTGCTCATTGCCCTCGGTTTGCTCCTTCTCTGGTGGGCATGCAGGAAGGCGGGTGGATTCGGTCCGATCCTTGCGCAGCCGTCCGCATTTGATGCGGGTCAACCGAAGGCGGGAGAGTTCTGGACTTTTTTCGTGCCCGCGCTGACCGGGATGATCGGCTTCTGGGCGACGCTTTCGCTCAATATCCCGGACTTTTCACGCTATGCGCGTTCGCAGAAAGAGCAGGCGATCGGACAGGCGATCGGACTCCCGCCAACGATGGCCCTGTACGCGTTCATCGGCGTCGCGGTGACCTCGGCAACGACGATCATCTACGGCGCGCCGATATGGGATCCGGTGGATGTGCTCACGCGTTTTTCCGATCCGATCGTGCTGATCGGGGCAATGATCGCGCTGTGCATCGCGACCCTGGCGACGAACATCGCCGCGAATGTGGTGAGCCCCGCGAATGACTTCGCGCACCTCGCGCCGAAACGGATCTCCTTCCGCGCGGGCGGCTACATCACCGGTGTGATCGGCGTGCTGATGATGCCGTGGAAACTGGTCGCGGATCCCAGCGGATACATATTCACGTGGTTGATCGGTTATAGCGCTCTGCTCGGGCCGATCGCGGGAATCCTCATCGCGGATTACTTCGTCATGCGGCGGACACGCCTCGATGTGGCGGCGCTCTACCGAGAGGATGGAGAGTTTCGCTACACGAATGGTTACAGCCTGGCCGGGCTCGCGGCGCTCGTGCTGGCGATCCTGCCAAACCTGCCCGGCTTTCTCGTGCAGGTGAAATGGCTGCCGGTCACGTCGGTTCCGCAATTCTTCATCAGCAGCTACGACTACGCGTGGTTCATAGGCTTTGCCGTCGCGTTCGTGCTCTACCTCGTTTTTCGACACGTTCCCTCCACGCCACGCGCTTCCGCATGAAAACACCGCAGCTTCCGCCGTTTGATCACGTCCCGCAGCCTTACAGCGGACCGAGCGCCGAAGAGGTGCTGGCGCTGCGGAAACAATTCCTGAACCCGGCGATCTTCGCGTTCTACAAGCGGCCGATCATGGTGGTGGAGGGGAAGGGGCAGTATCTCTTCGATGAAAAGGGACGCCGCTATGTCGACGCATTCGGCGGCATCGTCACGGTGAGCGTCGGGCACTGTCATCCGCATGTGATCGCTGCCGCCAATCGGCAGAACGAGTTGCTGCAGCACACGACGACGATCTACCTGAACCCAAATATCGCGGAATACGCGCAGGCGCTCGCGGCGAAGATGCCGGGTGTTTTGAAGGTATGCTACTTCGTCAATTCGGGCTCGGAGGCCAATGACCTGGCGCTGCTGATGGCGCGTGCTTACACTGGGAACTACGATGCGATCGCGCTGCGCAACGCGTATCACGGGGGCAATGCGGCTGGCATGGCGCTCACCGCGCACTCCACGTGGAAGTTCAATGTGCCGCACTCGTTTGGCGTGCACCATGCAATCGCGCCGTATCCTTACCGCGGCATTTATGGCTACGACGATCCGGAGGCCGGACGCAAATACGCGGACGATGTGAAGAGTGTGATCGATTACGCGACGTCCGGAAAGGTGGCCGCGTTCATCGCGGAATCGATCCAGGGTGTGGGTGGCACGGTCGTCTTCCCGCCGGATTACCTGAAGCACGCCTATGCCCACGTTCGCGCCGCGGGCGGGGTGTGCATTGCGGATGAAGTGCAGGCCGGGTTCGGGCGCACAGGCACCCACTACTGGGGATTTGAGACGCAGGGAGTGATTCCGGATATCGTCACCATGGCAAAAGGCATCGGCAACGGCGTGCCGCTCGCGGCGGTCGTGACGACGCCGCAGATCGCGCAAGCACTCGCAGCGAAGATTCATTTCAATACATTCGGCGGAAACCCAGTCGTCTGTGCACAGGGCAAGGCGGTTTTGGAAGTGATCGATCGCGAGGGTTTGCAAGTAAACGCGCTAAAGATTGGCACGTATCTGACGGACGGACTCCGCAAGCTCGAAGCGAAGCACAGCATCATTGGCGATGTGCGCGGGAAAGGGCTGATGCTCGGCGTGGAACTCGTAAAGGACCGCGCAACGAAGGAGCCCGCAAAAGAGGAGACGCTGCAGGTCTTCGAGCAGGCGAAGGATCTCGGTCTGCTCATCGGCAAAGGGGGGTATCACGGGAACGTTCTGCGCATTAAGCCCCCGCTGTGTTTCACGACAGCCGACGTGGATTTCCTTATCGAAGTGCTCGACGTGTGTTTCAGCGGCCTATGAGCGCAAAACTCGTCGCTCACCAATATGGCAAAGGCCGTGTGCGCGTGATGAAAATCCTGCGCGAGGGGGCGACGCACACGATCAAAGAACTGAACGTGGCCGTGGCGCTCACCGGCGACTTTGAAAGTTCATACACTTCCGGCGACAACAGCCTCGTGGTTGCGACAGACACGATGAAGAACACGGTGAACGTGCTCGCGCATCGGCATCTCGGGCACGAGACGGAGAAGTTCGCCGTGCTGCTCGCGGAGCATTTCCCGGCGAAGTATCCGCAGGTGAAAACGGCTTCCGTCGAGATCAGCGAGCGCGGATGGAATCGAATGGCTGTAGGCGGCTCGCCACATCCGCACAGCTTCATCGGTGCGCCGGGCGCGCGTTCTTGGGTGGAGGCCTCGGCGGGACCCGAAGGAAGCAAATTAAAATCGGGCATCCGGGAAATGCTCATTCTCAAATCCACGCAGTCTGGATTCGAAGGATTCCCTCGGTGTGAGTTCACCACCTTGCCCGAGACCGAAGACCGCATCTTTGCCACTTCACTTGATGCGACGTGGACATGGTCTGACACGCCCGTCGACTACAACGCCGTGAATCGCGCAATTGTGGATGCGCTGCTGGAACCGTTCGCTTCGCGCTACAGCCCGAGCGTGCAAACGACGTTATTTGAAATGGGGGAGAATGCGCTGCAAGCGTGCCCCGCGATTTCAGAAATCCATCTAGCGGCGCCGAATAAGCACTGCTTGCTGATCAACCTGGCGCCGTTTGGAATCGAAAATCGGAACGAAATATTCGTCCCGACGGATGAACCCCACGGGCAGATTGAGGCGACGATCAGCAGGGGAGCGCGGGTCCCGGACGCCTAACGGTAGTCGGGATAACGTTGGGAATCTCCTTTCGGAGTTTCGACACCTTTACTTGCGCGCGTCCCTCCGCCACCGGGGGACATCAACCTCCTTTTTGCGCATTTGAGACCGCTGAGTTAAACTCAGCGCGCGAAGCTTACCTTGCGAATGAGGGCGGCAATTCTGGTAATGATATCGAGCAGTGCCCTTGGCGGCGGGTTGTTGCTTGGTGACCGCGAATCGGGTGGCGGGCTTGAACAACGAACGGAGCCCGCGCGAGCGGACCAGCCAGTAGGGGCGCCGGCGCAGCATGCCGCTGATTCCGTGGACTCAAAGAAACTGATGAACGCCGCAGAGTTGCAGGCGATTTCCGCCAGGCTGGCAAAAGTCTCGGAGCAACTGGCCGCGCTTGAAGTTCGGGTCCGGCAGTCTTTCCGAAGAGTCCCTACGGCGGAAGAGTTTCGCCAGCAAGTGGCCGATGGACGCCGCGAGATCGAAAGACGTCGGGCGGAGGTAGCCGCGCGATGGAACGAAGTGAAGCATGTCGCTGAAGCCCGGCGCGTAAAGTTGGATGGCGTTGCGCTGCGCGATTCGATCCCTGAAGGGTTGAAGAGCGATGCAGAGTTCCTCGCTGCTCGTGACCGCGCGTTGCACGAAGCCCGGCTCGTGGATGTGCTGGAGGAGCGACTGATCAAGGTGATGCTGACGACGACGATCGACAACGCAGGCCCGCCGCGTGGCGCGATTCCGCCGGAATCAGCGATCGAGCGCGAACGGCAGAATCTTGCAGCGGCACAGAAGGCAATGGGCACCGCCGCGCAGAACGCGAGGCGCAAGGCCGCGGCGGCGAAAGTGCAGTTCGATCCATCTGCGTTGTTCAAGGAACAACCGATTGAAACCGGCGCTGCCATCGATCGTGGCGTGCTCGACGCGATGGAGCGGGCGCGCGCTCAGATGCGTGCCCGCGACGCGAGCGCGGAATCACTTGCCGAACTAGAGTTTTCACAAGCGGTCGGACCGTTGCGGGTGAACTGGTAACCTTATGAATCTGGCAAACCGAAACGCGTTCCTCGCTGCCGCATTCGCCTTCGTGCTTTCCGGCTATTTGCTCATCGTTGGCATGAAGGATCGTGAGCGACTGCGCGTCCTTGAATCACAAGTCGCAAAGCTGCGTGATGAGAACGATGCGCGGGATAATCCCCCGATCCCGAAGTCAGAACCGAAGCAGGAAGCACCGGTGGATCCGGCGACTGCTTCAGCCGCAAAGTCACTCGGCGAGGATGCCTTCGATCTCAGCCAGTCCGTGGACAAACTCGAGAAAGCCGTGCAAACGCTCGATTCGCGAATCGTCCGATCCCGCCTGGCGGTGCCCGACGCGAAAGAGCGCGAGGCGCAGTTTGAGCGTGGGCGCAAGCGGCTCGAGGAAATGCGAAAGACCGCGGCGGAGGCCCGGGAAAAGGCGCGTCAAATAGCGGCGGACCTGAAGCTCCCCATCGACGAGAAGCGATTGCTCGAGCCGGGCGCAAATCCGGCCCTGGAAGAAAAGCCGGAGTTCGTCGTCGCGCGCGACTCGGCAGCGGCGCAGCAAAGGGTCGTGGAATTATTCGAAAAGAAGCTCACGGAGTTGCATTTTTCGACCGTCGTGGAGGGGCTTCCTAATTAGGCAATCCGCCCTGGCACCGATGGCCGCGGATTCAATCAACCGGCTCAGTTGCTCCTTTCATCGCTTCAGTGATCAACGGCGGCAGGGCTTCCGCCTCGGACGCAAGCAGACGGGATACAAAGTTCTCCGTTCCTGAGTTTGTCTTGAAGAAGAGCGTGAAGCTCGAGCCCGTCACGGTCCGATGCTGCCGAACAACGAGAGACTTGATATCGGATGCCGGGTAAATCTCGCCGCGCGGACGCAGACCATACGCGCCGGCGAGAAGGATTACGCTTCCCAAAGTCGGATTCCAATGGATCTCGAAGCGCGACGTGGCGACTTCGAAGAAGAAAAAGGCGAAAAACGCCGAGCCAAGAGAAACCAGAAGCATCTGGAATGAGAATGCGGCGAAGACTTGGATGATGAAGACGACCGCCATGAAAAGGAATAGGGCTCCCATTCCGAACACAAAGGCGCGGAAGAAAAATGACACGCTCCGCCGATACAAAAGTTTCTCACCTCCAGCGGATCCGGCAGATGCCGTCGTATTCATGATGCGCGCAATTAAGCCCGCGCGCAGGGAGTGCAATCGCGATTCGCGAATTTTGTGCGGGCTTGGAGGCAACGAGGACGGGCCGTTATCGCGCGGGAACGTGGAGAGAGTCAGCGCGGGGAATTTGGTTAAGTTCGCGTCCGGAGTTGAACGGAGTTGCCTCTCGTGGATGATGCGCTGCGCATGACTGACGAGTTGCTTGGGAAGCTTCAGGAGGCGCAGGAACAGGGGCGACCGCATTGCGTGGTGACGGTTGCGGAGACTAAGGGATCCACGCCGAGGCATGCGGGAGCGAAGATGCTCGTGTATGGCGATGGGCGGACGTGGGGAACCATCGGCGGCGGGAAGTTTGAGGCGTTGGTCATTGAAGGGAGCCTCGCGGCATTGGCCACGGGGAAGCCGGTCTTGAAGTCGTATCCTTTGCATGAGGCGGATGCGGAATCGTTCGGCGCAATTTGCGGTGGAGAGGTCACGGTCTTCATCGAGCCGTTTGGCGCGCGGGAAGAGTTGGTGATTGTGGGTGCCGGACACTGCGGTGCCGCGCTGGCGAAATTGGCGCGGGAATGCGGAATGCGGGTGACGTTACTCGATGATCGCGATCGGTTGGACACAGTCCCGCCTGGGATCGATCACGTCGTGTTGGGAAAGCAGCCGGCGGAGAGCCTGAAGGAACAGCAGTGGCCGGAGGGGACGGCGTTCGTCCTGGTGTCGCGCAATTTTGAAGTGGATCGCGAGGCGCTGGCGGTGGCCCTGCGCGCGAAAAATCCCGGCTACATCGGGATGATCGGCAGCAATCGCAAGGTGGAGCGGGTGTATTCAGAACTTCGGCAGCGCGGAGTGACGGACGCGGATCTTGCGCGCGTCCACGCGCCGATCGGGCTGGATATTGGCGCGGATTCCCCGATGGAAATTGCGGTGAGCATAATGGCGGAGGTGCTGAAGGTGCTCCGAGCGCGCCCGGGAGGGCATCTGCGGCGAAGCTGACTTCGCCCGCCCTCGGTCTTTGCGCTGGGCTGCCGGCTCCGAAGATTGCGCCGATACGGCACAATGAAGCGCAGTCTGGCGGGACTCCGAGAGGGAGACGTTTGGACGCGGTAAAGTCTGCCGCAAGTCCAGACAGGACGTGTTTCGAGTTGGGAAAGTCTGGCGCGAGTCGATGCAGGACACGTTTCGACTTGGGAAAGTGTGGCGCAAGTCGATGCAGGACACGTTTCGACTTGGGAAAGTGTGGCGCGAGTCGATGCAGGACACGTTTCGACTTGGGAAAGTGTGGCGCAAGTCCGCGCGGGACACGTTCGGACCTGCATCCAGAGTTTGCGGAAGAGATTACGGCGTTTTGGGCGTATTCCGAAATCGACGCGGGAACAGCCCTGTCACCCGAGTTTCGAGTTTTCTCCGCAGGGTGATTTGGCTCCCAAAAGTCACTATTCAGGCGCGTCAAGTTGGCACGTTCGCGCGTCGAGGCGCGCCCATTGTTGCGCCATTTCGATCCCGTTCACCGCGCCTTGGATCCATCGATGAGCTCAGCGGCCGTATTGTTTCCAATACAGCTCTTTGAAGGGATTTACCTCCGGACCTTTCACTCCTTCATTCACCATCCGCGGGCGCGTTTCCTTCCACCAGTTTTCATAGGCGGCAGACAGTTCCGCCACGACTTCGGGATGTTCGGCTGCCACATCGCGGGCCTGGGCGGGGTCGTTCTTCACGTCGAATAATTGCCAGTGGGCCTTCGACATGTCGGCACGCGGTTTCGCAGGCACGCTCACAAGTGTCCACTGCGGCACGCGCACGCTGCAGTTCATATACTTGCCAGTCTCCGGATCCATGCCCGGTTCCCATCGCCCGACGTGGGTGAATAGCTGCCGATCGGCCCAAGGGGCATCGGCACTTGCGAGGAGCGGGAGGAGCGATCGGCCCTCCACCTGGCGTTGCTCTGCCTCCGAGAGAGTGGCGCCTGCCAGTTCGGCAATGGCGCGAAAGACGTCGATGTGCGCAGTGAGTTGCGGTCGATCGCCTGGAGTGATTTCGCCCGGCCAGCGCCAGAAGGAAGCGGCGCGAGTTCCGCCGAGCCATGGCGTCACCTTCTTCCCGCGCATGCCCGCATTGAACACCGATGTTCCGACCGTGCCTCCATTGTCGTTCATGAAGATCACGAGCGTCTCGCGTTCGATGCCCCACGCGCTGAGATGGTCGAGCAGCTCGCCGACGTTGCGATCGATGTTGGCGATCATGCCGAAGAACTTCGCGACGTCCGGCGGAACCTTGCCGGTGTAGAGCGCCTCGTCTTCGGGTCGCACTTGCAGTGGCATGTGCGGAGCGTTGGTTGCGATGTGGCAGTAGAAGGGCTGTGTTCCTCTGACGGATTCGATCCATTTCGCCGCCTCGGTGAAGAACACGTCGGTGCAGTAGCCCTTCGTTTTTTCGAAAGTGCCGTTGTGCAGGATTGCCGGATCGAAATACGTGTTGCCCGGCGCATCGCCGCAGGAGCCCGGATACGTTTGCCCGATTCCGCCCGCGCCATGGATGAACATTTCATCGAACCCGCGTTTCGATGGCCAATACGCGGGTTCATCGCCGAGGTGCCACTTGCCAAAAATGCCCGTTTTGTATCCCGAACGCTGCAGCAATTGAGCATAGGTGAGCGAGTCCGGCGCAAGGCGCTCGCGTTCGTGGATGGTGTGCGTCACGCCATTCTTAAACTCATGTCGTCCTGTGAGCAGTGCCGAGCGTGTCGGCGCGCAAGTGGGGGAGACGTGGAAATCGGTAAGACGCGCGCCCTCGCGATGCAGTCGGTCGAGATTTGGCGTCTTAAGCACCGGGTTGCCGTGCGCCGAGATGTCGCCGTAGCCCTGGTCGTCGGTAAGGATGAGAATGATATTCGGCCGGCGATTTGCGAGATCGCCCGCGTGCGTTGTGGCGGTTAAAAGGAGGATCCCGAGGAGAAGGAAGCGCAACGGCATTCCCGCTTGAAAGACGAAGACGGCACGGCGTCGAGCGGCAAGTGGCGTGCCGAATAACGCGGACGCGGGGTTGGTTCAGTGGGTGGGGGGTGATGCGCCGTCTCTTGGCGGATCGCGGCACCAGGTTGGCCGGTGGCTTTCTGTCAATTGACGGCCGCCAGTTTCGCGCGTTGTAGTAAGGATAGCGCCGGCCCCGCGCAATCGTCCGTCCCGTTATGAACTACACATCCCTGTTCCAGTTGCCGGCCCTTGCCGGACTCACCGACTTCGAATCGGCCCGCCGGCCCGGTCTCTCCGTGGAGGAGAGTGTCCGCCGGTTGAAGCGTTTCCACTACGCGCTGCGCCGGCTCCATGAAATCCTCGTTTCACGAATCACAGCCGAGCCAATCTACGAGTTGAAGATGGGGTTTTCCCTTCACGCGCACTATTGCGCGGAACACACCGCGGCGATCCGGGCGCGAGTAGGGGAAATGCGCGAGCCACCCTTGGGACTCGAAGTGGTGCCGGATACGAACCTGGAGATTTTCTTCGACGAAATCCTCGCTGTTCCGGCGACGCTTGCCTTGCTCGAAGGCATTTATGAGAAAGTCGTGCCCGCGGTTCTCGCGGCGATGCAGAGCTATATGGAATCGGTCAATCCGCTGGCCGACGCCCCGAGCCGGCGAGTGCTGCGATTCGCGCAGATCGAGCTGCAAGACATGGCGGATTACGGCGCTAACGCTATCGGTGCCTTGGCGGCCGCGAAGGCTGAGGCCACCGACGCCGAGTGGCTGAAGCTCCTCGATAGCGCGCTCGTAGCAGCAGGCGGACTCGATGGAACCGGCCCTCTCGCCATCCAGCCCGTGACGCGGCGCTTTTCGGAAAAGCCGTATCAATACGATCCGGTGCCGCGCCGCGATGAGCGTTTCCCGGATCCCTACAACATGGGCGTGAATGCGGAGGTCTTCCTGCACGATCCCGAAATGCCCGCGCCGCCGAAGTGCCTCATGATGTATTACCGCCGGCTGCGCGAAATCGACGTGCCGGAGATGATGGCGAGCATCGTCACGCAGACCACCGGAAAGCCATGGAACTACTATCGTGACATGACGCGGCAGCTGTGGGACGAGGCGCGGCACGCGATGATGGGTGAAGTCGGTTTCGTCGACCTCGGGCTCGATTGGCGCAATGTGATGGTGAACTTCACGTGGTCGCTCGGCTTGAACACGCAGCTAACCGCGAAGGAGCGCCATGGCGTGCTTTACTACATCGAGCAAGGTCAGATGCCCAAGACAGGCAAACGCTATGAATGGGAAGTCGCGGTGATGGCGGAAAACAAGCTGGCTGCGACGTTCCAGGATTTCGACTGGGCAGATGAAGTGCTGCATGCCCGTGTGGGGCGCGATTGGTACGTCAGCGAGTTTGCGAACGCCAAGGAGGCGGTGGAGTGGGGTGATCGCTGCTGGAGCAAAGTGCTCATGGGTTGGCGCGAGTTGAAAGAGCAGGGACTCACGCAGCATCGTAATTGGTGGCCGGATCTCTATCGCTCCGCTTGTGAGAAGTGGGGCACTTCGCCGGATCCCAAGGTCGCCGCTTACAACACCAGCTATGAGGCCACACGGGCAGATCTCAAGACGCTCGCGGCTTCTGCATAGAGCGTCCGGCGCTCCTATGCCCGCAGCGACGATTTGCGTGTTTGGAGTTATGCGTCCTTAAGAACCGGAGCTCCGTCGCGGCGACATGCCAGGCTGGCTTCTGGGACATCCCCGGTGCCTTGCGAGCGTTGCAAGCTTCGCTTGAAACCACGCGCCTTTTGTAAATAGAGTGGGCTAACTTAACTCACATGAAGCTGCTCCTCCTCACGATGTTTGGCATGGGCGTGACAATGTCGGTCACGGCGCCGACCGTGCTTTCAAAGTTCGAAAGTGAGTTCGCGAAGATGAAGGAACTGCTGGCTATGTCAGAGCAGGTCTTGAAGGGGATGGTCGGTGACGGAGAGGCGTTTTCGATGAACGCGTCCGAGTTTGCTGCGGCAAACTTGTGCGCGGCGGAGGAACCGCAGGTCGGACTGAAAACGGTT
>CBHXZU010000024.1:0-19131 GCA_966125105.1 uncultured Prosthecobacter sp. | reverse complement strand
CAACATTTTTGGACAGTCTCTGAGCCCGTCGCCCGGGATCTTTCGCTCTCGAAGCGAACCGCAGGCGCTTTGTGGGTGATGGGAAGAGCCGGGTGTCCCCGGCCTTGCGATGCAATCTCCATGAACAACGAGACTACGCTCATTACCGGCGCGTCGAGTGGCATCGGCCTGCACCTCGCGCATGAGTTCGCCGCGCACGGTCACCCGCTCGTGCTGGTCGCTCCCGTGGAAGAGGAACTCCGCGCCATTGCGACGGAGATCACCTCGAAGCATGGCGTGTTCGTCCGCGTAATCGCCGCAAATCTCGAGCGCGCCGAAGCGGCCGAGGAAATCTTCCTCCGGTTACAGGGCGAAGGAGCGAACGTCGAAATCCTCGTAAACAACGCAGGTCACGGCTTTCGCGGCAAATGGTGGGAGATTCCGATCGACGTCGATCTTTCCATGATCCGGCTTAACATCGAAGCCGTGCTGCGGCTGACGAAGTTTTTCATTCAGCCGATGATCGAGCGAGGTCGCGGCCGCATTCTGAACACGGCGTCGATCGCCGGATTCGAGCCGGGCCCACTGCTCGCCGTCTACCACGCCACCAAAGCGTTCGTGCTTTCGTGGAGCGAAGCGCTCGCGACGGAGTTGCAGGACACCGCGATTACGGTGACCGCACTTTGTCCCGGGCCGACAGATACTGACTTCTTCCCCAAAGCCGGCATGCTCGAAACGCGTGCCTTTAATGGCACGAACATGATGGCACCGCAGGATGTGGCAAAGGTGGGATACAAGGGGTTGATGGACGGCGACCTCTTCATCGTCCCCGGCGGCATGAACAAAACACTCGTTGCCGCCCGTCGACTGCTCAGCGAGGGCGCCCAAGCCAAGCTGAATCAGAAGTTCTACGAAGAGGTGCCGATCAAAGATCAAAAGCGCCGCCGAGGGGACCTGGAGTTTGCGAGCGATACGAAGTAGGTCATTTCATACCCTCCGATGGCATAAGTCCGTCGTTCGGGCGCGCGCAAGGGTAACGGATAGGTCCGATTGGTCCGATGCGTCCCGATTCCGCCAACAAAACAAAACGCGCGAGATTTTCATCTCGCGCGTCTTGGAAAGTCTAAGCCCTCCGAAGTTTACCAGGAGAACCACTTCTCCGGGACGACCACGATGTCGTTCGGCTGCAGGATCACATCGGGGCGGCGGCCTTTCTGCACGTCCTTGATGCTCACTGGCAGTTTTGCCTTCGTGCCATCCGGCATCGCGCGGAGGACATGCACGTTGCCGGTGCTGGCAAAGTGGTCGAAACCGCCGCTCTGGAGAATCGCGCCGTAAACCGTGAGCTTCTCATTGTCGCCGATGCGGTAGCTGCCCGGCTTTTTCACGCGGCCAGTGACATAAACCAGGTTCATCGAACCCGAAGGAACAACCACGACATCACCTTCCGTCAGCGTCACATCATTGCCGAGTCCACCGCTCGCGCCTTCGAGAATGCGCTTCACATTCACTTCCTCCACCACGCTGCGGTTTGCCGCCATGCGCATTACCTTCACACGCGTGAGATCCGCGTGTTCGTTCACGCCGCCGGCGCTGAGCATCACCGACACCAGCGTCGGCGCGGTGCCCGGCGGGATGCGGTAAGGCCGCGGATTCTTGAACTCGCCGGAGAGGTAAATCATCGGGCCCGCCTCATCCGTCACGCCTTCGAAGCGCTCGATCATCACCGTCGCGCGCCGAAGTTGCGTTGCCTGGAGTGCTTTGCGGACCGCCGCCTCGGCCTGACCTACGGTCTTGCCGGCCACTTGCACGCGTCCGATTTGCGGAAGAATGACGTAGCCACCGCGGCGGACCTGATAGCGCCCATTAAAGGAGGTGTCTTCATTTACCCAGAGTTCGATGTTGTTGCCCGGAAGAATCACTTCCTCACCGCTGGTGATCGTCGTTTCAGTGACCGTCTGGGAGCGGCTCAATTCTTCTTCAACCTGCGCGAGTTGCTCCTGGGCATTGCGGACACGGGCCTCGAGATCATGCGCTTCCGTTTTCAAGCGTTCCGCGTCTTCCGATTTGCCGAGCGAATTGAGAACCTCCGCGCGACGCCGCGTCGTC
This sequence comes from uncultured Prosthecobacter sp., assembly GCA_966125105.1. GTDB lineage: Bacteria > Verrucomicrobiota > Verrucomicrobiia > Chthoniobacterales > Chthoniobacteraceae > SXWH01. The sequence continues at coordinate 17,043 of CBHXZU010000024.1, read as the reverse complement.
TCCATTCGCGACCGGCTTGTGCGGATCTCCGCCTCAAGCGCATCCCGTCGCTCCACGAGGCTCGTCCCAGCCACGGCGGTTGTTGTTGTTGTCGTCGTTGTTGTGGCTTCGGCAGAAGCTGACTCGTTTGCCAGGGTTGTGCCTGCGGCGCGAAAGGTTACGGGCTTCGAAGGGTCCGGTGCCGCTGCGACGGGAGTTGGCGCAGCCGCAGACGCCGGGGTTGTGGGAGTTTGAGCAGAAGCAGCAATTACGATCGTTGTGGAAATCAACGCGTAACAAAAATGGCGGAGAAGGGTTGTGGCAGTGCTCATCAGGGCGTCAGTGTAAGGTATGGCTGCGGCGTAGCAGGGCGGGTGCTGAAGAATTAGAAAAGTGAAAAAAAGGTCAATCTTCCAATAAGAGTTTCCGTAAAAGCCTCTTAATCAAAGAGCCAAGAGAGAGTCAGGTAGGCCAGATTCTCGTGGTAAGTATCTCCCTTGGTGTCGGAATTGCGGACCCCATATTGGTAAATGGCGCGGGTCAGCAGACGGTCGTAAAAGTGATGGGCGCATTCGATCCGCCCACGCCAGCCATCGTAGCTGCCGATGCCGTCATCGTATTCGAGGGAAATATACTCGCCGGTGAGACGGAAGGTCGTCTTCGGGCTCGCCGTATACGTGACGCGGATTCCATTGCGCCATTCTGCGCGATCGTATTGGGAATCGATCAGGTCATCGATCCAGTGATAACTGGAGTAAGCGCTCGCCGTGAGTTCCGGCCCCAAGGTCTTGTGGATCCGGTAGGTGACGTTTTGATCCAACTCGTCCTGGTAGTCCGAGGTTGCGCGGGAGAAGTTCAGCGAGTGCCACGTGTACGGACTCGGGTGGTGATAGAGGCCCACACGCCACAACAGATCCTCCGTCCCGATGTCCGTCCGCCAGAGCATTCCGACCTCACCCCGGAAGTAGAGCAGGTCCGTGATGGGCCCGTGCGCGCCAATCCACGCCTGGTGATTGTAGAGGTCCGGGTTGTCGCGGTGAAAGAACTCGTACCGCACATAGGGTTTGAACCGGAGGTTCTCCCGAACGGAATGCACGCTTGCGACGACACGATCGACTACCGAAGGCAAGGTGTAGCGATCGTCGTCCTCGTCGTACCAGAGATTCTCGTGCGAGGCCCGGAAACGGAAAACGTTTTGTCCGGGGAGGGGGCACCCTGTGCTCAAGCTGAGCTCGTTCGAATAATAGACGAACTCGGTTTCCTCATCGATATCGCGGTTGTCGAACTCGCTGCCTCGAGGATAACGGCCGGCGCGCAGCAGGTAATCACCGGCGCGGTCAAAGCTGTCGAAGTCTCCGCCTTCGAAAGCGGTGAAACCGTCATACGCGCCATTCCGGAACTGGCCCATGGCGACCTTGAATTCATCGGCAATCGTAATGGGAAGGCCGAAGGCGACCGGTTGCCAGACTACCTGGGTCCGGGCGAGCGGGGTCGCAGAAACGCCGAACGCGTAAGGAGCCCGCAACGCGTAGCCGCCAAAGCCGCCTTCACCTTCGAACGGCAGGTAAACGAAGTTGCCTGAGGCGGCGATTTGAAAACCTTCCGTGAGTTGCGCGAGAACCTGGCCGCCGATGCTGAAGATCCCGAGCACATCACTTTCCTTCCGGTCGTCGGAGTGATGGATATTGTCGCTGTAAAGGATGCCGGCGGAAATATGCCGCAGCTTGAAGTAGATCGGGCCGATTTTTAGATCGGCATCTTCCGGCGCAAACCCGCGCTGCAGCAGCGGAAAGCTTCCGCGAAAGTCCGGCAAGTCGATATTGCTCCGAATTTCCACCGAGTCGCCCGCTCTCGTTGACGGCGAGAGCGTGAGATCGCGGAGTTGATCGTAGTAAGGGGCTCGGGTGTCGCGAAAGATCGTGCGATAAGGAACTCCAACGGATGGCGTCGTTTCGTAAGCGTCGCGTGGAACCCGGCGCAATCCCTCCGTTCCGCTCGGAGCATACCCGCTCGATGACGAACTCGGCGTCGAACTCGAGGATGAGCCTGGTCCGGTTTCGGGACCAACATACTCCGCGGCGCGCGGCGTAGCGTGCAAAGCGGCAAGACAGGCGATTGCTAGGGAGACGGACTTTCTGCAGTGGGTCATACGCTTAACGCGCGCGAGTTCCAATCAGCCGAGTGTTTCCTTTTTTGCGGTCAGTCGCCGTCCCTCGAATCAGGAAAGCGGTGGGTAGTTCGTCCCGGCGGATGGAAAATGGCAGATAGGCCAGCAGGCCAAGAATCGGCACCAGCGTCACCAGGACGATCCAGAACACGCGCTGCTTCTTCGTGAAGGGCTGCGCCATGATGCTGGAGATGGCGCAGAGCAGGATCGCGAACCAGAGGCCGGCAGCAACCAGCCAAATTTGGGTGGTAAGCTTGCTCTCCTGGAATGTGAATCTGCTGAGTAATTCGCTCATCGCGTGGTGTTGCGGTTGCCGGGCTTGGGAGCAACTTTCTGGGCGCGGCGGCGCGCGTTTAATCAGCATTCCTGCTTGGTTGCAACCGGATTCACAGAAGAAACGATAGAAGGGTTACGCGCCATCAAACGCTCTATACAGGCGCGGCGGAGGAGCGTCGTGAAGTGCGGCAGGCGCGCCGCTTGGATCAGTGCTGGAGCAGTTGCAAAAGAGACTGCGACGCGGCGAAGGCTCAAATCTCAAGGCAACCCGCGCTTGCATGGTCACCGAGCCCATCGCGCGCCGCGCCAAACATTGTGGGTAGGCGTCCTGGCCTTCCTGGGGGATTCCAAGCGCGGCATTTCAGCGGATCGAATACAGTTTCAGAGTCCCCTTGGTCTTTGGAGGGAAAAGAGCCAACGTCAGAGCAAGGGGGGACGGCAATTCTCAGCGGGCCGTGAAAGTTCTGAAGTTTGGGGCGAAACGCCACAATCCCACCCCTCGCATCCATCGTCGAAGCTCGCTTTCAACGAGCAAGTCTTCATTTCCGATTATCTTATTTCGGTTTCGCGACCCGTGGGGGTTCGAGCAGGGACTTGATATCAAAATTACGAAGCGACTGACCTTTTTTGATGGCCGCCTCCGCTTCCGCTTCGCGCCCGACACGAACCAGGTGAGCTGCGTAATTCGCCCACGGCGAGAAGTGATTGGGATCGAGCTCGATGGCGCGCCGGTACGCATTGCGCGCTTCAGAATAATCCAGGAGTGAGTCCAGGGTGCGCCCAAGCTGGATCCAAGTCACGACGTCCCGTTCGTATAGCCGAAGCGAAGTCCGATAAGCCTCAACCGCGGCTTTCCATGGGATCTCTTTATCCAGGAACACCGCGTGACCTTTCAGGCGATATGCATCGCCTTTCTGCGAAAACGCCACGGGATTCAAGTTGTCACGGGAGAGGGCGCGATCTGCATATTTGATTGCGTCATCCAGGCGATAGTCGCGCAAAGCAACGCGGGATCTCTCCGTCCAGTATTCAGGCTCGAGTTTCGGAAGCGTTAGTGCCAGCAGAGCCGCTCCGACCGTGAACGAAGCGAGTCTTGCAAACCAGGTGGAGAGGGCAGTCGCGCGTTGTGGTCCTGCCTCTGGATCCAGGATGACTTTTTTCGGCAGTCCCGCATTCGCGAGGATGCCAAAAACGAAGGCCATCCAAAGCGCGTTTCCTGGCAGGTGCAGATTGAAGTCCACTGCGGAGTGCGCAAGATAACTCGTTGCTGCAGTCAGCGCTCCCATGATCCACGCCAGTTCGGGCCACGGTCGGTAGGGATCCTCTGCCCGGTGACGGAGGGCCAGGAAAAATCCGCGAAAGCCGCTGCCAAAATGGCAAAGCAGCACGAGGCCCATCAACGCTGCGCCGATCATCCCGTATTCCGCGAGGAGCTCGAGGTAGTCGCTGTGAGCGTGAATGGGATCATATTGCAGGGTGGGGTGGCGAAACTCACGTCCGTAAAAGAGATGCGTCCCAGCTCCGGTCCCCCAGGTCGAGTTGAGATGCCACTGTTCGATCGCGGCCTGCCAGTTCAGGACGCGGACGTCATAGACCTCGAGCGGTTTGTCCGCGATTCCTTCGAGAAGTTCCATCCGGCTGCGCACGCCGAAGCTCTGCTGCATCGAGTAGTAGATCACGAAAGGGGCGGCGATTAGCGCCAGGACCGTCGTGTAGAGCATCGCCGGGAACCGCTCGCGTTGAACTTTGAGCGTGGCGATCAAGCTTAGCCCCGTGAAGATGATGAGCGAAAAAGCTGAACTGATCCAGGCCCCACGGCTGCCGGATAATCCCACGGCGAAATACGCAAGGACCGCGATGATGCCGGACATCCAGCGCAGCCAAGCCGTGCGCGACCCCCAAAATGCAAATGCCAGGCCGAATGGAGCCACCGCCTCGAGAAAACCCGCAAAGTGAATGGAGCTGATGAAAGTGCCCCGTGCCCGGAACTCGGCGCCGCGATGTTCCAAGTGAAATGGGAGCCACTCCGTGCCACCCGCATATTGGTATCCTCCAAATAACGCTTCCGTAACGACGAGCGCGAGGACGACCGCAATGATCCCGCCTCGCAAGGGCCGGGAGGTCACCGTGGTGCTCGTCAGGACGTAAACCACCAGGCAGGCGAGCGCAGAATACAGGTCGGTCCGCGCGAGGTATTCGACTGGGGATGTCCAGGCGCGCCAGAGGAGGTAGCCAAAGCAAAGGATCGTCGAGCTGAAGGCAACCCAGCTCAGCCTCGAGCGGTCGCGGGAGGCGAACAACGCAAGCACAGCCGCGACGCCAATCAGAATATACGCGGGCAGGGCGTAGGCGAGGCGCGCGCCGCTGATGTAGCTTTGAATAAAGACAAAAGCGCCGGCGAGGAGAGCTGCGATCAAGGCATTCACGACGGGCGCACCTCTTGCGCAAACTCGCGGAAGATAAAATGAAAATCGCGCGGCATCCGGAAGTTATGACCGGCGCGAATCCAATGTGAAAACATCGCTTGCGAAATCCGCTTTCGCGCGCCATCGATGCCTTAAGTCGCCGTCGCGAGAACGTGACAGCCGAACCCTCAGAAAAACCCAAAAAACCGCTTGCTACCCGAAGGTGTGCTCGCCATCCTGTGCGCACCGTATAAACCCCGGAACTACTCAAATTATGACGCCCATCAAGTTGAACCGTGCCCCATTGACGAAACGGATCAGTGCTCTGGCTCTCACCGCCACTGCTGCTCTGACCCTTTCGCTGTTCTCCCCGAGTGCGGAGGCAGCCCCAGCCAGACCGACGAAGGAATACCTCGCGCTGCAAACCGCGCTGAAGACGGTCACGAATAACCCCAATGCTACGATCGAGGCTGCCAGTGCGCAGCAGTTGGCTGATGCTCTTATCGCGGCGGTTGCGGATGCCGCGAACGTCCGTCTCAAGCCGGGTAATCTTGCTGGTGAAGCCCTGAAGTACGGCAGCAACGTGGGTACTGAGGGTAAGAAAATTGGTGACGCCCTGGTTCTGGCGAACACTACGGACGACACTTTGGCTGCCGCGGACGCAGTCAAGCGCGCCGGAACGGGCAAAGACCCGAATGTCAGCTCAGTGTCCGATTTCTCGACGGCGTTCTTTAATTCGGATGCCGGCGCTTTCACGTTAGCGGGAAAGACCCTCGCAACGAAGCCTGGAACGGGTGCAGTGATCGGCGGGCGTGCAAGCCAACTGACCACTATGGCTGCCCAGGAAACTTTGGTTAATCAAGCGCTGGCTCCGAAGAGCACTGGTGGCGGCAACCTCAAGGCAGCGGTGCAGGATATCGTGAAGTACGTCGCCATTGAAGTGGACGTAACCCCAGGTGGTAACACCGCTACTTTCACGGTTGACATTGCGAAAGCAAATGTCGCTAGCGCTGCTAAGGTCGGCACTGGCGGTGTTGCAGGCGACCCAACCAATGGCGGAAATATCGTCGATGCCCTTCTTAAGGAAGCCGCATTGCCGAAGCTGAAGTCAGGTATCATTGGCTTCGTGAAGACGGTCGGTGCGGTCGCCGATATCGAGGAGATCTCGAAGATCGCTCTCGCGGTTGGAACGCAAATCAGCACGGCTGCTACAAAAACGACCGCGATTAAGTTCTCGTCGGCGAACGGCGTCGTCGGAGCATTGGCAAAAGCCATTGTTGCGAAGGCAACAACGAATGCTTCACCGACTAACCCGAACAGCTTTAAGAACAAGCAGGATGAAATTGCGGAAGTAGCCGCTTACATGGTTGCGAAGGTTCTGAATCCCCTGGTGGTGAACGGAACGCCCGACGGCGGCAAACCGCAGCTCACAATCAAGAATGCTGGGGCGAAAATCCTTTCGCTGATCACAAGCGCGGTGAATGCGACGAAGGGTTCAAAGATCGCTGCAGTTGCTCCCACGCTCTATAACGAGACGGCGGAAGATGTGGCCGGTAGCGTTGCTGAAACGCTTGCAAGTCTCCGTGACCTTCAGGGTCAGACAATTCTTCCGGAATTCTTCGATGCGATTAAGGCTTACTTGATTAGCAAGGCCAAGTCCATCGGTGGCACGGCGAATATTGGGGCAGTAACTGCCGCAATCAATGCTGCATACGAGGCTGGTGCGGGAACTTCGGCACCTGATCTCAGTTACGAAGACGGAAGCAAAGCTATTGGCGCGAATCTCGATCCCGCGTATCTGGCGAGCGATTATCCGGAAACCGACTTCCGCCCGAACTAATCTAAGTTCAGACAAGTTCTTCAAAGCCGGACTGGGAAACCAGTCCGGCTTTTTCATTTTGGAGGCTTCCGTTCGAAGCCGCTGCGAAACCAACCGTCGTCGATGCGCCCGCGGTAGCGCCGTGATCCAAGGACTGCGCGGAGCCCCAACATTGTAGCGGGGCTTCTTAACCCGCATGGGAGGGACCCCCCGGCGGAGAGGAACACCTGAGGATATTCAAAAACGTAATTCCGGTTCTCGCCATTCGAAGATGGTCGACTTGCAATCGAACAGCAAAGACTCGCTTCCAATCGTGAGCACCGCGCCTCTCCGCCAATGGGATAGATCGCAATCGCTTTACTACGCAGCAGGATCCAGAGGCGGTACAGCCGGCAGTAATACCACCTCAAGTAGGACGATCACTCCTGCCCGGAGGCCCCGATACAGCTTCGAGCGTGCTGCATACGATCCGCCACCTCGAAGCCTTGATCAAATTGGAACCCAACGCAAACCGAGCCGAGTGAGCTCGGACGATCGCTATTTCGCCGGTGCTTCAGGTGCCTTCGCCCGACTCGCGTCGGTTGGCGCAGGCTCGGTCGTTACCGCAGATCCGTCGTCATCGTCGGGTTCGGCAGCAATATCGCTCATGGCTTGAACCGGGAAATCTGCAGGCAGTTGCTCGACGAAGCCGTCGTCAAAGAAGATGAGGCCGTCGGTCTTTCCCGGCGTATTTCGAACGTTGAACGAATAAGTAACCTTCATCAGCTCCGCACCCAAGGGCGCTCGCACGATGCCATACGCTTGATTCCAGGCCGTGCTCGTGAAGAGGAGCCTCTTGGGGGCACCCGGAATCTGCATGACCCGATAGTCCGTGTCACCCGCTTGGGTTTCTTCATCCTTTTGGTAGAACTCAAATTCCATCCGGAGGAACGGGCGACGCTGATCGAGGGTGAGCGGACGCTCCTTGTCCAAGCGCCCCCACATTCCCACCTTGTAAGGAGTTTGCGGTTTCACCGGGATCAATCGCGTCATCAAAGCCGCGCTGAACCGTTTGCCCGTGATTCCAGCGAAATCGAGGAAGAGCGACTGCTTCCCAGACCGCGCAATTTCATTCGTCAGGCCAATGTTTATCGAGCCTTCCCCTTCGCCCTTGCGGCGCAAGCAATGTGCCCAATCGGCAGTGGCAATCGAAGGGTTGCCACCTTCGAGGGCGCCAGTGCGTTTCGTGACGACGGGTTCTTCGAAGCTTGCGTTATTAAAAGGCTGGTTCCCTGGAAGTGGAGTGAGAGGTTGGGTCAGTGACGGGGAAAGAGCGGGAGGTGTCGCGGGAGTCGGAGTTGGAGCATTTGCTGGCGCCGGTGAGTTTCCTCCGACGGGAATTGGGGCCTGGCAGAAGATATGCGCGGAGGAAGCAACCGTGAAGATCCCAGTGAGGAGATTGCGGTAGAAACTCATGCGTGGAACGTAGGCCTACAGCGTTGGGCCGTCCAGTGTCTGGATAAACTTAGCAGTGAGCGCGCGTATTCGTGGAAACAGCGCGACTGCTCAGCGGACTTTCAACATGGTTGCGTGATGTGTGGGGGCACGGATTGCCGTCCAGAACGGCGCTCCGCGAACTTGAGTTGTGCCAACCGCACATCCGTCGCGGGGCGCGTCGTGGCGGCGCGTGGTGCCGAATTCCGTTCCAAGCTGGCTCCGCTTTCGCGGCTGTAACGCGTTACTCTGCGGCTGAACCGCCCCCGGATTCGTGAGCCCGCGAAGTTGGTCTCGAACCCTCCTCTCATCCAAAATCCCGCTCGAGCCGCCCAAGCTGCGTTACGTCCGCAGGGCACATCAGCGCCGATTATGAAGATTCTGCCACAAGGATTTGTACCGGCGCTTCTGGGGTTGACACTTATTTAGAGTCCGTAAATAACCGCGCCCGGTTTGAAAGTGCTTTCAGGTAACACTGAGGTAACTGCATGCCAAATCCATCCCAGAACCGACCACCCTCCTTCAAAAACCGCACTCATGAGCTCTGTCCGTCACGCTAAACAGTTCGCAGCAGTTATTGCTGCCTTCGCTGGCTTCAGCTTATCCGTCGCCTACGCGGCTCCGAACTACGAGCCCCCGGCATTGTCGCCGGTGGACGCAACCACCCTCAATTCTTCTTCGCCGCTGTTGAATAATTTCAACGGCTACCTGGACAATATCCAGACGCAGCTCGTTGCGTTGTCTGGCAAGACACTCGCATTGCCCGCCGGCGATCCCGCCAATGTCCCGTTGGACACGGACTATTATGCGGCAGTGGCCGCGGCAGTCGCAGCTGATCCGGTCCACGCAGAGCAGATCGTTTCTGCTGCGGTCCAATACAAACCGGCCAAGGTGAAGGACATCGTGAAAGCCGTGGTGCTGGCGACGCCGGGCAAGGCGCCGGAAGCGGTCGCGGGTGCGGCGCATGCGGTGCCAACGCGCGGAGCCGATGCCGCCACCGGAGCGATCCTTGCATTGGTCGCGACTGCGGGCACGACGCCGACCGACCTAGCGGCAGCAGCGGACGATGCCGTCATCGCAGAAACTCGTGAATTGATTGAAAAGGTCGCGAAAGCCGCTGTCGCTGCGACGAAGGGCACGATCGCGCCGGCGTTGGGCGGAACTCCCGCCGCGCAGAGCGCCAGCGCGCTGGCAGTCGCGCAAGCTCTCGTCGCCGCCTATTCGACCGACGTCGTTGCAACCAACAGCAACGCTCGCTTGTTCGCAGACGATCTCGCCCGCGGCATCATCGCTGGCGTGAATGGCTTCGTTGGCACGGATAAAAGCGCGGTAGCAGGCGCGATCCTGACCAAACTTTCCCAAGGCGCCGGCACGACCGAAGACATGGCCGTCAATTTCGCCATGGGTGCTCTGAAGTCGGCGAGCCTGGTCACTGGAGTAAACGGCTACGATGATGTTAAGGCCGCTCTGAAGACCGCAGCCGCTTCTTTCACGGGGGGGCTTGCGAACGTTGACGATGCGATCGAGGTCGGTGCAAAGGCGCAGAAGGCGCTGCGCGGTGCTCCCGCGGGGACCACGATCCTTGGATACCAGAGCATCTTCGAGGGGGCGCTCGACACGGCCGAAGTGGCGCAGATCGGCGCGTTCGTTTCCGGCGCGGTGCAAGCTCTGAAGAGCAAGTCGTCCGATATTACCAAGTGGGCGCTCGAAGATGCGCAAACTACCGGACTAACCCTCGCGCAGAAGCAAGCCATCGTTGCGGCTGCGGTTACCGGCAATTTTGGCGGCACCGGCAAAGTTGTGACCGCGGCCATCAACTCGAATGGCAACAGCAATGCATTGACCGCTTCACAAGCAGTCGCTGCGGCCATTCCGGCCTCGACGAATCTCTACAGCGGCGCAGCCGTCTCGGCGGCGTTGAAGACCATCCCGGTGATCAATCCTGCAGCGGATTCGCAGGCCGTGCTTGCTTCGGCGATCGGCGCAGCGGCGACGGCCAACTATGCCAATGCAATCGGCGACATCGTGCTGAGCGCGGTGAAGAGCAAGAAGATCTACGACAACGAGCTGGTCACGACTGCAGTCAACACGGTCCCGCTTGGTTGGGAAGAAGCCGTGGCCGCAATCGTCATTGCGAACAACGCTAAGGACAAGGCCGACCTCACCACTGGCAAGACGAATGAGACGGCCGCGCTCGATGCCGCCGCCGCAAAACCTGGCGTGAACGTCGCGAGCGTAACGCTCGCGATCAACATCGCGAAGGGCGGCAAGGCATCTCCGAAAACGCTGTTCGATGACGCGATCGAAGCGGCATACGATAACCCGACTCTGCCCCGCGCCATCCTCTTCGGGGCCGGTGCCGTGAACAACAAGCTGGCTGCTCCGCTGCTGGGCATGCTGCTCAAGATCAAGAGCGGTGGTGACTCTGCCTCCGCGCTGCACGATTACGCGGTTTCCCTCAACAAAAAGGGCAAGCTCGGTTTGGATCTGGCCTACGAAGCGGCCGTGGACGCGCTCGCTTACAGCGATAACATCTTCGACCTCGTCGATCACAAGGTCCTTACGAATCCAAAGCAGGCAGTGGAGATCCTGAGCGCCGTGGTTGCTGCGCGTCCCGAGTTTGCGCACATCGCCGCTCGAGCCGCTGCGTTCCGCGCCCCTGCCGCCGTCGGCAAGACGGCGCTCGCAGCCGTCCAATTTGCGCATATGCGCGCAAATCGCACGACGACCGGAAGTGCCGCGACGCAGGTGGACGATCCGGCGGCCGTGGCGGCGATTTCCGCTGCGACGGTTCTCGGCGTGAAAGACGCGAAGCTTACGCCCGTAAAAGAACTCGCTGCGATCAAGGCGGCGATCGCCGGTTTGGTGAAAGGCTCGCTCTCGTTCCAGAATCTCGATCCCGCTGATGTCGCATATAAGAAGGACGGGCTGATTGGCGGCGCTTTCGAAGAAGCGACTGGCAATGGAGATTCTGTGGATGATGTGGGCGCAACGATTACGAAGCGCTCCAAAGGCAGCGCCGCCGTCTTGACGGGCGCAGTTGCGCAATTGCAGGTCAATGACCCGACCACGGCTGGAAATGAACTCGTGGCCCTCAATCCCTTGGCAGCCGCGGCAATCACCGCTGCGACCAAGGCCGTGAAGGCGCACGCGTTCGCATTCGCGCAAGCAGCCGGTGCCGCAGCCGCAGCGGCGGCAGCAGCTGGCGGAACCACGTTCACCGCGTTCGACAAAATCGCTGACGCAGTTCTGGCCGCCTACAGCCTCACGGCTACCAAGCCGGGACAGACGCAACTCATCAACGCCGCAATGCTCGGCGCCGATCAGTTCTTCCACGGTTACTACGGTTCCGGGGCGGCGGGCATCCTGAACTACAGCCACGTGAGCGGCAACGGCACGCATATCTCGGACATTGCCAACTTCTAATCGTGTGATTTGACCCGACATACGCCCCTGTGGTTCTGCGCCACAGGGGCGTTGTTTTTTCGTGGAGCACCTTTCAAATTGTCTGCGAGTTATTAAATGACTCGAACTTCCTCCTTCGATAAGGGCCGTCGGGCCCGATCAGGGCAGGGTTCAACTTCTCCCCAATCAACCCGGTCCATTCTCTCCCGGTTGCTGCCAGTAGTGATCATCACGCTGGCCATCACCGGGATGATCCTGCCTCACATCCTGATCGGCGGAATCAGGCTGTTTTTCAGCATTCCTGGCTACTTGCTCCTGGGTGCGGCTGCGACCTTGGTGGCATTCGTTTCGTTCCGGCGCGCGTCGCTTGGCGCTCGGCTTGCCCCGGTGGCGTGCGCGCTGGTGTTTGGATGCTATCTCCTCCTCAGAACATATACCTCGCCGATCGAGTACCTCGCTCGCGCCGATCGATTCATGATTTTTGGCGCCTTGCTCGTGTATCTCCTGACCGCGTTCTATTTCACTGCGGCGAAGCAACGCCTCACGATTCTCGGGGCGATGTTCATCGTGGGGTCCGCCGATGTAGCCAGCGGCCTCATGCAGTTCTTCCGGAACGATAACTTTATGCTCCTTGCGAGCCTTCCGGACGGCTGGCATGTCCCGCAGATCTTTCGTCCGGATTACGCGAACCGCGCATCAGGTTTCCTCGGTTGCCCGAACCATCTCGCGGGGTTCCTCGAGACCTTGGGATTGGTTGGACTGGGCCTCACCTGCCTCGCGCGTTGCCGGGCGGTGACCCGATTGATTCTCGGCGCGCTCACGGTCGCCGCCTTTGTGGGTGTCGCGTTCACGGGCAGCCGCGGTGGTTATCTCAGCTCAGCAACGGGGATCACCGTCTTCCTGGCGCTGCTCGTATGGATCGTCCGAAAGCTCCGGCCAAAGCGCTTCCTGCTGACGGTGATGATCGCGCTGATTTCCGCCACGACTGTCGTGACCAGCGCGATTCTTCTCATGTCGAGCAACGTCCTGCTCAGCGGACGCATGTCGAACGTGATCGACACGACAGACGTCCGAAGCGGGATGTGGGCGGCCGCGATCCAGCAATTCCACCTCGCACCTATTTTGGGGACCGGCAGCGGCACTTATCTCTATTACGGACGGCAATTCCGCTCGGATACGATGCAGGGCGATCCGGTTCACGCGCACAGCGATTACCTCGAGTTGCTGGCCGAATACGGCGTGATCGGCGCCGCGCTCGCAGCGCTCTTCTTGATCACTCATCTCCATGCCGGCTTCCGCGTGGTGACCCGCATTGCCCGAAAGCGGCTGCGTCCGGCAAAACGGCTGTTCAGCACGGAAGTGGCGCTGATTGCCGGTGCCATCGCCGCGGTGGTAGCGCTGATGGCGCACTCGGTGGTCGATTTCAACGGTCACATTCCGTCGAATGCGCTGTTCTTTGCGTTCCTCTTCGGCCTGCTCGCCTGCCCGAGTGCCGACCCGCAAATGACCGGCACGCGAGCCACGGGAGTTCTGCGCTCGGGGCGGGTTGTTTTGCCCATCGTTGGCGCGAGCACGATTGCGCTCACTCTGCCGCTGCTTACAGGCGAATACTGCGCCGAGTGGGCGCGGGTGCAATTGCGCTGCAAAGAATACGTGGACGTCTCGTCTGAGGTTGGCCAGGGCGTTGCGCGTGCTCTTCCCACGGTCGCCTGCGGCCAGATCTTCCCCGCGGATTCGATTGATCGTCCATGGCCGGCTTTGATTGCTCGGGATCACCTCGTCCCCCGCGCGGTTTCGTTTGCCGAAAGGGGGACTCAGCGAGAGGCGAACAATCCCGATCTCTTTTTCTATCTCGGCGAAGCCCGCCATTTCGAAGGGGTATTTTCCAGCGACGACGCGAAAAAGCTGGAGCGCTTTTCTGCGGCGGCGGAATCGTATGAGCGAGCTTCCAGGCTATTCCCGATGGACGTTCGGATCCTGCAAAGCCTCGGGCGCGCCTACGACAACCTTGGGGTGCGAAACCAAGCGGAATCCGTGCTCACAAAAGCAATCGCAGCCGACCCAAAACTCGGCAATGGTTACGCGCATTATGGGTTCCACTTGTGGAAACAAAAGAAGCTCCTCCGCGCGGAAGCATACTATCAGAAGGCACTTTCGCTCGATGGAGGGAACAGGCTTGCTCACGCGGGTCTGCGCGACATCGAACGCATTCGCGCCTTTTCCAACGACCCGCAGCACGTGGAACTTTTCGGCGATCCGCTCGAATCATTCGACCTCGATCCTCCAAATGACGAAGACGAGCGGCGAGGCGTGAGGCTGGATGAATGACACCCCGCGGCGTTTTTGGCTCAGCCTCCCCACGTTAAGCATCGTCTACTTTGGGGCGCTGGCGATCGTTCTCGTCCTCATGCACTGGTGGGCGGAATACCTCCTGCCCATCTGGATTCTCCTGTTCGTTCCGCCGGTCATCTTGCTTTTGCCGGGAATTGCCCTCGGGTGCCTGGCGATTTGGGCAAGGCGCTGGAAACTCGCCGCCATCCACGCCGCAGTCGCGCTCTTCTATTTCTTCATTTTTTGCCCGTTCCGATTTTCCGGGCCAAAGGAAGCGCCAGGAGCGCTCACCGTCATTACCCATAACATCGGTGAAGGGAATAAATTGGCGTTTTCCGACGCGTTTCCGGGCGAGGCTCCCGATGCCATCCTGCTCCAGGACGCAAGGTTTCGGGAAAAAGACTACCTTCGGCGCTATCCCAAGTTGAACGCGCGTGGCGTCGCGCAGTTCCTTCTCCTCACGCCGCACGAGATCGTTGGCGGAGTTCCGGTCAACGAAGCACTCTGGCGGGGCAAGCCGATCGCTGCGCGATTCGTCATTCGTGCAAATGGCCGCGAAGCTGCACTGTATTGCGTTCACCTTCCTACGCCGCGCAGTTCGCTCCGCCACGCATTTACGCCGCGGGTTGCGCTCGAGATGGTGTGGCTGGCAGATGCTCCTACCGACGATCACCCGAGCTACCGCAGTTGGCTGCGCGCGCGCGTGGCGCTCGCGGAGCAACTTGCTGGCGTGTTTTCGCGGGAAACGCTGCCCTTCATCGTCGCTGGCGATTTCAATACGCCGGAACATGGGATCGTTCACCGGTTGCTGTCCTCCAATCTGCAGGATGCACATGTGGTGGCCGGCCGGGGATGGGGATGCACTTTTCCGTCCAATGAAAAGAAGGACGGGATCCTGGCCCGAGTCTTTGGCGCATGGCTGAGGCTCGATTACATCTTCGCGGGACGGGGATTTACGCCGGTTGAGTGCCGAGTTGCTTCGGACGAACGCTCTCAGCATCGTGCAGTTCTCGCCCGCCTTGCACCCATTCCCTGATGACTGAGCAGAAAAAGTTGTCCCGCATCGCAGCGCCGCTGCGAATCCTCATCGTCTTCCTTGTTGCGTTCGATCTGGCCTTCGTTGGCCAGAAGCTCGGGGGCGCTTACGAAAGCGAGTTTGGCTCGCATCCCGACGAGGCGGCACATTGCGTGACCGGGATATTCGTCCACGACGCGATGGTCGCAGGCTTGGCCTACGCCCGCGGCGGTTTTCACGGATCGCCCATCGAAGTTGGGCGATCCTTCGCGGATACATTCTACCTCCATTATCCGAAGGTCGCGCTCGGCGTTTGGCCGCCGGCTTTCCACACGGTTCAAGCGATATGGACATTCCCATTTGGAGTATCCCGCTTTTCGCTTCTCTTGCTCATGGCCGCCCTCGCAGGCGCGACCGCCACGCTGATCTTCGAAGTCGTTCGCCGGGATTTCGGAGCATGGGCCGCGAGCGTTGCTGCCTTCGTCTGGCTGTGCGGACCACTGGTGCATGAGCACACGGCCATGATCATGGCGGAAATGCTCAGTGCCCTCACCATGTTTGCGGCCACGATATTGTGGGGAAAGTTCATGGAGAATGGGCGCGCGCGTGACGCCATGTGGTTCGCGCTCCTGACTTCCGTGGCAATTCTGACGAAAGGCACAGGCCTCGCATTGCTGGTGATGTCCGCGATTTCGGTGGCCATTACCCGGAAGTGGCGAGTGCTGGCACGCCCGGCACTCTGGGGCGCCGCCCTGATTGTCGTGGTGCTTGCGGGGATTTGGACCTGGACGTTTCGCAACGAAGGAACTCGTGTGGGCGGTTGGGAGGCCAACGAAGCTGCTTGGTCCTTCACCAGCGCGGCCATACCGTATTACCTCAAAGCGCTGGCATATTCCGTCGCGTTCGCTGTGGCTGTGTTTGGCGTGGTCGGGATGGTCAAGATGAGCCGTAAAGAAGCGCGATGGGCGGCGATGACTTCGTGCGTGCTAGCGATCCTCATCTTCCAATCGGTCGTGCCCGCGGGTCGCGAATCCCGTCACATTCTCGCCGCGACACCGGCACTGATCGTTCTGGCAATCGCCGGGGTTTTTGCGATTGCGCGGCACTCGGGCATCCGCGTGGCAGACGCGACACTCCAGCTGAAGCGCGAACGCTTGTGGGTGCTTTTGTTTGCTCTCGTTACTCTGCCTCAATCGCTGCGAGCCTGGGAGCACAAGTCTTTCGAAGGTTTTCGAGCGCTCGCCGAGGAGGTCTTGAATATCGCGCCTCAAGGAGGCCGCGTGCTGGTTTGTTCCGATGCGAGCGGCGAGGGGATGTTCATCTCGGAACTCGCCATGCGGGACGAACGACCGAACTTGATCGCGGAGCGTGCGAGCAAATCGCTCGTCGATGCAGACGCTCGCGATTGGGCGGGCAGGAACCTTCGCGAACGCTTCCACGACGACGGCGCGCTCCTCAATTACATCCTGAAGAGCAAGATCGAGTATGTCCTTCTCGATGCGGCAGTCCCCGACGACAAGCGTGTCGGTTACCACGATCAACTGCGCAGGGTGATTGGAGAGAATGCGGGCACCTTCTGGCCCGTCGCCGAAAGCCCCGTTCGGCGCAAAGGAGAGGACTTATTTCCGCCCTTGCGCCTCTACCGCGTTGCGCGCGATGTCCAACCCGGCGAAAGCCATAAGCCCGCTGCTCGATAATCGAATGTCCCATTTACCATACCGGAAACTGTCGGTCCTGATGGCCGCGTATAATGAGGAGGAGAGCCTCCACCTGAGCGCGGAAGCGGTTTTAGAAGCGAAGCTTCCCTCTGGCTTGGATCGCGAGCTCATCATCGTAAACGACGGAAGCACCGACGCTACATGGGAGGTGATGCAGGAGGTGCAGCGTGCCAATCCCGAGCGCGTGCGGATCTTCTCACAACCAAAAAATATGGGCAAAGGCGCGGCAATCCGCCGAGCCATCGCTGAGATGACCGGCGACCTCGCCATCTTCCAGGACGCGGACCTCGAATACGATCCTGCGGAATACGGCAAGGTGCTCACGCCGATCCTCGACGGCCGCGCGGAGGTCGTTTTCGGCAGCCGGTTTGCCGGCGCGGAACGAAAAGTCCTGCTCTTCTGGCACACGCTCGTAAACAAAGGTCTCACGTTCCTCAGCAACATGCTGAACGACA
>CBHXZU010000023.1:0-19578 GCA_966125105.1 uncultured Prosthecobacter sp. | reverse complement strand
CGTTCTCGCGGTCTTCATCATCGGTTACGATTACCATCTTCCCCGCCTTGATGTCTTTAATGACATCTTCGATGGAGTCGAACTCTACAGCTTTCGGCATGTCCCCACGATGGCGAATCGAGGGCGGGTCGGCAAGGGCGTCGCGGGGGAAAGACCAAAGGTCAAAGGCCAAAGACAAAAGACTAAACACTAAAGTTCTAAACACTAAGGATGACGCCCAGCACGGGGTGCCGCTGGTATTTAGTGTTTAGAGCTTTAGTGTTTCGTCTTTCCCTCCCTCTCCTCCTTCCCCGCTAAGAACCAGCCACTTCGCAGGTGATCTGACAGTCGGATCGCCGCGCTCTTTACTCCAGATGCCCTTTCACACCCAAATTGCTGCATTGGCCTGCCTGTTCGGGGCAATTGTGGCGTCGGGCGCGCAAGATCCGGTGCCGCAGTTTGAGAAGGAGGTGCGGCCGCTTCTCGAGCAGCGCTGCATGGAGTGCCACGGGCCGGATAAACAAAAGGGCGGACTGCGGCTGGATCAAAAATCCGCGATGCTGGGTGGCGGGGACTCAGCCGAAGCCGCTGTGGTGCCGGGAAAGAGCGCAGAAAGCTTGCTGATCAAGCGCATCGTCACGACGGATCCGGACGAAACAATGCCGCCAAAAGGAAAGCGGCTCACGTCGGCGGAGGTATCGCTGCTGAAGCTGTGGATCGATCGCGGCGCCCATTGGCCGACGAGCGAGGCGCCGCCGGCGGAATCGATTATCGCCACCAAGACGAAAGTCATCACCGATGCGGATCGCGCGTTTTGGTCGTTCCAGCGCCCCGGCCGGCATGCTCCTCCTCTTTCGGATCCATGGATTCGACAACCGATCGACGCATTCATCCTCGCCGGACTACGGGAGAAGGATCTCACGCCGTCGTCCGAAGCGCCGCGGTTGCAGTTCATCCGCCGTGTGACGTTCGACCTCACGGGCCTGCCACCGACGCCGGAGGAAGTGGACAACTTCGTCAACGACACAAAGCCCGGCGCGAAAGAGCGGCTGGTGGATCGGTTGCTCGCGTCGCCGCGCTTTGGCGAACGGTTCGCGAGTCTTTGGTTGCCATTGGCGCGCTTTGCCGAGGACCAGGCGCACCAGGTCGGGAACGACACGAAGTTCTTCTACCCGAATGCGCACCTTTATCGCGCCTGGGTGATCTCCGCTTTCAACCGCGACCTTCCCTATGACGACTTTCTGAAGCTCCAGCTTGCCGCGGATCAGATTCCAAACACCTCCTCGGGGGAACTCGCCGCGCTCGGGTTCCTCGGACTCGGCCCGAAGTATTACAATCGCGGGCGCCTGGAGGTGATGGCCGACGAATGGGAGGACCGCGTGGACACCGTGAGCCGCGCGATGCTTGGGATGACCGTGGCCTGCGCGCGTTGCCACGACCACAAGTTCGACCCGATTACCGCCGAGGACTACCACGCGCTGGCCGGCGTCTTCGCGAGCACGAAAATGGTGAACCGGACGCCGGGCGGCACGGCCGAGAAGGATGTTGCCGCAGATAAGATGGATCCCTCGACGCTGCATGTGGTGGAAGACGGGACACCGCAGAACCTGAACATCTTCATCCGCGGAAACGTCGCCCGCAAAGGTCCCGTCGTTCCACGCCGGTTTCTCACCGTACTTACGCGCGGCGAACCCATGCCTTTTCAGCAAGGCAGCGGTCGGCGGGAGTTGGCCGAAGCGATTGCATCGTCTTCAAATCCGCTTACGGCGCGCGTCTTCGTGAATCGCATATGGGGCGCGTTCTTCGGGCAACCGCTCGTATCGACGCCGAGTAACTTTGGTCATTCGGGATCGACGCCGATCAATCCGCCATTACTCGACGACTTGGCGGTGCGATTCATGGAAGGCGGCTGGTCGATCAAGAAGCTCGCTCGCGAAATCGTTCTTTCCGCCACCTACGCGCAAAGTTCCGCGCCCGATGCGACGAAAGCATCGAAAGATGTGGGAAACGAGCGGCTCTGGCGGATGAATCGGCGCCGCATGACGGTCGAACAATGGCGCGATGCCGTGCTTTTCGCGTCTGGCGAGTTGCAGGAGAGCCTCGGCGCCCGCTCGGTGGATCTCGATGATCCGGCCAACCGGTTGCGCACCGTGTATGCGCGGATCAGCCGCCTGAAGCTAAACGATCTGCTGATGCAGTTCGATTACCCCGACGCCAATGTTCACGCGGAAAAGCGCTCGGTGACGACGACACCGATGCAGAAGCTCTTCCTTCTCAATAGTGACTTCATGCAAAAACGCGCTGCTGCCCTCGCGGCGCGATTCCAACAAGTCGAAGGAAGTGATGAAGATCAAATCGTCGCAGCGTATCGGCTGCTTTTCGGGCGACTGCCGACCGACGCCGAACGCGAAATCGGCACCGGTTTTCTCACCAGGGGCGCGGATTCCGAAATGACCCGCTGGGAGCGTTACGCGCAATCGCTCCTGGCCTGCAACGAAATGCTCTATGTGGATTGACCGCCTTGCCTGCTGCGAATCCCCGCTCGCGTTCACGCGGCGTCAAATGCTCGCGCGCATGTGCACCGGTTTCGGCATGCTGGGCCTCGCTGCCTTGGCCGGACCTGCTGCGCAGGCAGCATCCTCTCCGCTGCGCATCCCGCATTTTGCGCCTAAGGCAAAGCGTGTGGTTTTCCTCTTTCTCAACGGCGGGCCGTCGCACGTGGATACGCTTGATCCGAAACCGGCACTGGCGCGCTTGGAGGGGCAGCAGCCGTCGGGTGAGCTTTACCGCAAGAGCAAGGGCAGCGGCTTTCTCCCTTCGCCTTTCAAGTTTCAAAAGCACGGCCGCAGCGGGATCGACGTCTCCGAATCGTTGCCGCGGCTCGCGAGCATTATCGACGATTGTTGCGTCATTCGCTCGATGCACACCGACGTGCCGAATCACGAACCGGCGCTCCTGCAGATGCACACCGGCAACCTGCAGCCGATCCGCCCCTCGCTCGGCTCATGGCTCCTCTACGGCTTGGGCACGATGAACCAAAACCTGCCCGGCTACATCGTGCTCCGGCCGACGCCGAAGATCGTCGTGGGCCCGGCCCTTTGGAGCAACAGCTTCCTGCCCGCTGAATACCAGGCGACGAGCGTAGTTACAGCGGACATGAATCCCGAGAAGCTGGTGGCGAACATCCGCAATCCGCGCCTGGGCGAACCCGAGCAACGCGAGCAACTGGATTTGCTGTCGCAGCTGAATCGGCAGCACCTTGCGCAACGCGGCAACGACGCGGCACTCGAAGGCGAGATCCGGGCGATGGAAACGGCTTTCCGGATGCAGCGGGAGGCCATGGAGACCTTCGATATCAGCCGTGAACCCGCGCAAATCCGCGAATCTTACGGCGACACGCCATTTGCGCGCTCATGCCTGCTGGCTCGCCGCCTTCTCGAGGAGGGCGTGCGGATGGTCTCGGTGTATTACACGAGCAGCGACAATCAGCCGTGGGACACGCATTCGAACCACAATGAGCGCCACGTGAAGCTCTGCGCGGATGGCGATCGCGCCGCCGCTGCGCTGATTCAGGATTTGAAACAACGCGGAATGCTGGAGGATACGTTGGTGATCTTTGGTGGAGAATTCGGCCGCACGCCTTACGCCGAGAATACGGATAAGGCCAAGGCAGGCCGTGATCATCACCACACCGCATTCTCCACCCTGCTGGCCGGCGGAGGTGTGAAGGGCGGCGTTGCTTACGGCGCCACGGATGAAGTCGGCATGAACGCGATCGAGAACCCGGTCCATGTGCACGACCTGCACGCGACAATCCTGCACCTCCTCGGTATCGACCATGAGAAGCTGACTTATCGCTACGCGGGGCGCGACTTCCGGCTTACGGACGTTCACGGCCACGTGGTTCGCGATATCCTTGCCTAGTCAGGCATTCGATTCGTCGCGGCGCTTGTCAGTCACCCGCCCGCCGCTGCATGCTGGCGCCTTTCCGCTGAAGGATTGCTTGCATGAGTTCCGAAAAAACAACGCTCGACTCGCTGCGCATTCACCGGCGCGCCCCGAGTAAGGGGTCGAGCGCTTCGTGGATTGTCCTGCTCGTCATCCTCCTTCTTTTGGCAGGCGGCGGATATTATCATTGGAAGAATCAGCCGGGTTCTGTGGTCGTTAAGACAGCTATTGCGAAGTCACAATCCAGCAGCGCTGCTCCGAAGACCCTCCTCAATGCATCGGGCTATGTGACGGCGCGTCGCTCGGCCACCGTTTCCTCCAAGGTCACCGGAAAAGTGGTGCAGGTGTTGGTGGAAGAAGGCATGAAGGTCGAGGAGGGCCAGGTGCTGGCTCGACTGGATGCTTCCAATGTCGAAGCGAGCCTGCGCATGGCGGAAGCGCAACTTGGCGCGGCGAAGAGTCTCCTCGAAGAAACCAAACCCAATCTCGATTTCGCCCAACGTGAATTCAAGCGCTTCACCGAGCTGGCGAAAACGCGGGTGGTGAGCGATTCCGATCTGCGGCGCGCTGAAATGGAGGCGCTGGCACTGAGTGCGCGCATGGCCCGGCAGACCTCGGAAATCACGATTCGCGAACGTGAAGTGGAGCAGTGGAAGCAGCAATTGGATGACACAATCATCCGCGCGCCGTTCGGGGGCGTGGTTACTTCGAAGAATGCGCAGCCTGGCGAAATGATCTCCCCCATGTCGGTGGGCGGGTTCACGCGCACCGGCATCTGCACGATCGTCGACATGAAATCGCTGGAGATCGAGGTCGACGTAAATGAGAGCTTCATCAATCGCATCCAGCCAAAGCAGCCCGTCGAGGCGACGCTCGATGCTTATGCGACGTGGAAGATTCCCGCAAAAGTGATCGCAATTATCCCCACTGCCGACCGGCAAAAGGCCACGGTGAAAGTGCGCGTTGCCTTCGATGAACTCGATGACCGAATCCTTCCCGAGATGGGAGTAAAAGTGGCCTTTCGCAGCTCGAACCTCGAACAAGCGTCGCCCGCCCAAACGACCATCGTCACGGTTCCAAAAGATGCCATCGCAAATACTGGCGACCGCGACATTGTCTGGATCGTCAGCGGAGGAAAGGTGGAACGCCGTGCCGTGACGGTATCCGAAACCGCGGGCGACGAGTCGACGATTGCCGCCGGTCTCGCCGGGGGTGAAAAGGTGGTGGTAAATCCCTCAGCCAGCCTGGTTGAAGGCGCCAGAGTTTCCGAAAAGATCCCATGAGCAACGACTCCCTCATCCGAGTTAAACACGTGAGCCGCGACTTCCGCCGAGGATCCGAAGACATTCGCGTCCTTTCGGGCCTCGATCTCGAGGTGAAACGCGGCGAATTCCTGGCGCTGATGGGTCCTTCGGGGTCCGGCAAATCCACGCTACTCAACCTAATCGGCGGGCTGGATCGGCCGAGTTCCGGTTCCATTGAAGTCGGCGAAGACCGCATCGACACGCTCTCTGATTGCCAATTGGCCAGTTGGCGTTCACATCACGTCGGCTTCGTTTTCCAATTCTACAACTTGCTGGGCACCCTGAATGCCGAGCGTAACGTCGAGTTACCCCTCCTCCTTACGCATCTCTCCAAGCGCGAGCGCATGGAGCACGTGACGACCGCGCTGAAAGTCGTGGGCCTTTCGCATCGCCATAAGCACTACCCGCGGACGCTCTCGGGCGGTGAACAACAGCGCGTCGGCATTGCGCGGGCGATTGTTTCGGATCCCACGTTGCTGCTATGCGACGAGCCGACTGGCGATCTCGACCGCAAGTCCGGCGACGAAATCCTGGGCTTGCTGCAAGCCCTCAACAAGGAGCACGGGAAGACCATTGTCATGGTTACGCACGATCCGCATGCCTCGGCGCGCGCGACACGCACCGTGCATCTCGATAAAGGCCAACTCTCCGCCGAAGCTCCGGCTGTCTAAAGGCGGGATGACCGTTAGCGATTTTCCCGCGCCTCCATCATGAAATTCCTCGCACTCGTCTTCAGCAACCTGAAGCGCAAGAAGCTGCGAACGATCCTTACGCTCCTTTCGATCTTCGTCGCGTTTCTGCTCTTTGGATTTCTCTGCGCGATCAAGGAAGCGTTCCTTGCCGGGGTAAACCTTGCCGGGGCCGACCGCCTCATCGTTCGGCACAAGGTTTCGTTTATACAACCGCTTCCCCAAAGCTACGAAGCACGGATTGAATCCACGCCCGGCGTCGATGCCGTGGCTGCATTGACGTGGTTTGGCGGCATCTACAAGGATCCAAAGAACTTCATCGCCACCTTCCCCGTCGATCCCGACAAGTACCTGGACATGTATCCGGAGGTCGTGGTCACGCCCGAGGTCCGCGAGCGCTGGAAGAAGACGCGGACTGGCGCCATCGTCGGTAAAACGACATTCGATCGCTTCGCCAAAACCGAAGGTTGGAAGATCGGCGACCGTATCCCCTTCACCTCGCCAATTTGGGGCCAGCCTGTTAACCAACCGCATTGGGAGTTCGAAATCGTTGGGACCTACACTGCCGGGAAAAAGGGGGCAGACGACACCGCCTTTATCTTCCGCTATGACTACTTCGAGGAGGCGCGCCAGGATCGCAAAGGCAACGTGGGTTGGTTTGGTGTTCGAGTGAAAGACGCCTCGCAGGCAGCGGAAGTCGCCAAACGGATCGATGAACAATTCGCAAACTCTCCGCACGAAACAAAAGCGGAGCCGGAGGGAGCTTTCGCCGCCGGTTTTGCATCCCAGATCGGCGACATCGCCACGATCGTGACGGGCGTGGTGAGCGCCGTCTTCTTCACCATTCTGCTCGTCGCGGGAAATACCATGAGCCAATCGGTGCGCGAGCGGACCGAAGAAATTGGAGTGCAGAAAGCTATTGGTTTCCCCAATGGCCTCGTCCTTGGATTGGTCCTGACCGAATCCTGCATGCTCGCGCTGTTGGGTGGTCTCGCAGGCTTGGGCACCGCCTGGCTCATCACGCTGGGTGGCAGCCCGATCCCGCAGATGCTCCCGGTCTTCATTATCCCCAATCGCGATCTCGTCCTTGGCGCAGTCTTTGCCGTGGCCCTCGGATTGATCGCCGGCGCGGTCCCTGCCTACAGCGCGATGCGCCTGCGGATCGCGGTTGCGCTGCGAAAAATCGGCTAATTCCTCATCACCGTTCCATGAACTGGCTTTCGCAAATCTTCGCAGTAGTCGTTTACAATCTGCGCACCATCCCGGAGCGGAAGGGCTCCGCGCTTACTGCGGCGGTCGGCATCGCGGGCGTAGTGCTCGTGCTCGTTGGCGTGTTGGCGATCGCCGCTGGTTTCAAGCGGGCCCTGACGGCGACCGGTTCGAAGGAGGTTGCCATCGTGCTCCGCAGTGGCGCGGATAACGAGATGAATAGCAGCCTGACTCGCGAGGATGCGCGCCTGATCAGCGACTCGCCAGGGCTCGCCCGCGGCGCGGCCGGGCCGCTCGCATCTCCGGAACTGTTTGTGATCATCGATCTGCCCAAACGGTCAACGGGCACCGAGGCCAATGTCCCGATGCGGGGAGTTAGCGCCTCCAGCTTCGACGTCCGCGGCAATATACAGTTCGTGCAGGGCCGGAAGTTTGAGTCGGGCAAGAATGAAGTCATCGTCGGCGCGGGCGCCGCCCGGGCCTTTGCCGGCCTCGATCTTGGCAATGAGATCCAACTTGGCGCGAATCGCTGGAAGGTCGTCGGGATCTTCACCGCGGGAGGAGGTGCGCCGGAATCGGAAGTCTGGACCGATGCCGATGTTCTTCAACCCGCCTACAACCGCAATGGGTATCAGTCGGTGTATGCGCGGCTCAGCAGCCCTGCATCGTTTGCGCAGTTCAAAGACGCGCTTACCACCAATCCGCAATTGAAGGTAAAAGTAATTACCCTCGACGAGTTCTTCGCCGAACAATCATCGCAAGTGAGCGAGTTTATTACCACGATCGGTAAGTTCGTTGCCACCATGATGGCCTTGGGAGCGCTTTTTGCGGCGCTCAATACGATGTACAGCGCAGTCGCGGCGCGGACCCGCGAAATTGCGACCCTTCGAGCTCTCGGCTTCGGCTCGGGGCCAATCGTCATGTCGGTCCTCGTCGAGTCGGTCGTGATTGCAATTTTAGGCGGCGCGGTTGGTGCCGGTTGCGCGTGGTTGGCGTTCGATGGCTACCAAGCTTCGACCATTAATTGGCAAACGTTCAGCCAGGTGACGTTTGCCTTTGCGGTCACGCCCGCGTTGCTCGGCACGGCGATCGCGTGGGCTACCGTCCTGGGACTTCTCGGCGGCCTTTTCCCGGCGATACGAGCTTCGCGCCTGCCGATCGCTGCGGCACTTCGCGGAACGTAGAAGCGGCTGCGCGTTTGCGCAATGCCGGGGCGACTCGTGAGGAGCTCGCGACAACAAGGCATTTACCACGGAGACCACGACGGCTCCGCTCCATATAGCGGTTGCCAAAAGTAGTATCCGGATGCGGCTGCTCCGAAGGAGCAAAATGAGGAAGTCCAGAGAGCGAATGCCCTGGGTGTGGCATCAATGATAGCCAGCCTTGCAGGGGCAGAATGCGCCACGATTTTGGTGGCGCCATTTTCAGGGCTGATGCCGTTTGATCTGCTTCCCAGGGTTTCACCCTGGGCTATCTCATTCCGTTCCTTCGGAACTTTAATCAGACACGCTCCAGCGAATCGGAGCGTTTGAGGCTCGCCCGCTCTCTTTTCGTTGCGAATTGTGGTTGGACTGAGCCCGTCCACCCCCGCGTGCTTCAGGGTTAGTCCCGGCTAAGCCGACGCAGTCGGACCTGCCAAAAGGCGTCCAACTTCCCCTGTTTACGGTCGTTCCCGAGCCAATCGATAGTGCCCCTCCCCAATCTTTTCGATTTGGCGCCTCTTCTTTCCGGTAGTTGCAAACCAGATGTATAGGTTTTTCGGATTGGCGCCGATCTTCCTGGCCAGATCACGGACGCGAATGCCGGAGTCACCCGCGGTCTGGAGGTGCCGCAGGACCATCGCGGCGAGCTCTCCGCGTCGAGAGCGAGGACCGGACCGCTTGAAAGGCTCCGCGAACGCTGAAAGTTTACGATGAATTTCAGTTAATCGGGCGCGGACGGCACGAAGATTAGTCAATACGATGGAACGTTGCTGTTCTATTTCGATTGCTTCGCGATATAGGGCGAGACGGAGGTCATCCATGGAGAACAAAGGGATGTATTCTTGGAGAGATGAAGTTTGGAGTGCAATTCGGCATTACGCTAAATGCAGAGATATTCGCGTTGGATGACGCATTTAGACTTAGCCCTTGCACTTAGGCGATGCAAAAGCGACCGACACCCTTGTGAACGCTCCTACGTTGCAAAGACTAAAACGCGCCGGTGAATTGATCCAGGAACTCGAACGAATTGAGACCGAGCTTCATTCGATCTTTGGTTTTGGGACTGGGAATGGCGGCAAAGCGAGCACGGAAGACAAACCCAAGAAACGTGGGATGTCGGCCGCGGGCCGAGCTCGGATTGCTGCGGCACAGCGGGCACGTTGGGCAAAGCAGAAGGGCTCCAGTGCCGAGAACGATGTTCCGACGGCTCGAAAGCCCAAAAAGGCCAAACGCATTTTGAGCCCGGAAGCCCGGGCGAAGATTGCTGCGGCCCAAAAGCGCCGCTGGGCCAAGCAAAAGGCCGGCAAGTAGCCGACCTGTAACGGGCCGCTTCGGCGGTCGACATTGCCGGTCCAAAGACGGACGGTGCCCTGATCACGCCAAGCGGTATGCAGAATTGGCGGCTGCGCAGTTGATGCGTCGCAATTCGAAACTGTTTTGCCCTCCTGGTTGGGAAGTGGCATGCACGTTCGTTGCAGCGCAACTGAGGCGAATGGAAAGAGGCTCCTGACGGTGAATGTTCGAGAGGAAAGAATCATTTCGCTCTGGGCACTGAAAATTCCTGTCGATTCTTGGTCACGGCCGCCCGCGCCATCCCAAGATGGCGGATGAACGTTTCATCAAATCGATCTTATGAGCACGATTACCACCCGCGACGGCACATCCATCTACTATAAGGATTGGGGGCCACGAAATGGACCAGTCGTCACGTTCAGCCACGGTTGGCCGTTAACTGCAGATGCTTGGGAAGCGCAGATGTTTTTCCTGGGATCGCATGGGTATCGCTGCATCGCGCATGACCGCCGGGGCCACGGTCGCTCCAGCCAGCCGTGGGATGGCAATGAAATGGATACTTATGCGGACGACCTTGCCGAGCTGTTCGAGCAACTCGACCTGAAGGAAGCCGTCATGATCGGGCATTCCACAGGTGGTGGCGAAGTAGCCCGTTATATCGGGAGGCACGGGACGAAACGGGTGTCCAAGGCGGTGCTGATGGGAGCCGTTCCGCCAATCATGCTCCAGACGCCGTCGAACCCCGGCGGGCTGCCGATGAGCGTCTTTGACGGCTTTCGCGCCGCTTATCTGAAGGATCGCGCGCAGTTCTTCCTGGATGTGGCCAGCGGGCCATTCTTCAACTTCAACCTACCCGGCGCAAAGCTGTCGCAAGGGTTGATCCAGTCCTGGTGGGTGCAAGGCATGATGTCCGGGCACAAGAACGCGTTCGACTGCATCAAGGCGTTTTCGGAAACCGACTTCACGGAAGACCTGAAGAAGTTCGATGTGCCTACCCTCATTGTCCACGGCGATGCCGACCAGATCGTGCCCATCGGGGCCTCGGCGATGCTATCCTCGAAGCTGGTAAAAGGATCGGAACTGAAAGTGTACCCGGGTGGCTCGCACAGTCTTGGAGATACCAGCAAGGATCAGCTGAACGCCGACCTGCTGGAGTTCATTCGCAAGTAAACGAAGCAACGTCACTTCATCGAGGAAACAGCCATGTCCACGAATCCCAAAAAGCTCACCGGCAAAGTTGCCGTCGTCACCGGCGCATCCAAAGGCATCGGCGCATCCATCGCAAAATACCTGGCCGCCGAAGGCGCTTCGGTGGTCGTCAACTATGCATCGAGCAAGCAAGGCGCCGACCAAGTGGTCAACGAGATCACCAGCCAGGGCGGCAAGGCGATCGCCGTGGGGGCCAACGTTGCCCAGTTGGGTGAAATTGAGCGGCTATTCTCCGAAACGAAAGCCGCGTTTGGCCGCGTCGACATTCTCGTGAATAACGCCGGCATCTACGAGTTCGCGCAGCTCGAGGAGATCACCGAGGCGCATTTTCGAAAACATTTCGATCTGAACGTGCTCGGACTGCTGCTGTGCACGCAGGAGGCGGTAAAGGCGTTTGGCGCGGAGGGCGGAAACATCATCAACGTCAGCTCTGTGGTCAGCACGTTTACCCCGCCGGGCACCTCCGTTTACACGGCCACGAAGGCCTCGGTCGATGCGATCACCAAGGTCCTGGCGAAGGAACTCGGACCCCGCAAGATCCGGGTCAATTCGGTGAATCCGGGCATGGTCGAAACCGAGGGCACTCATGCGGCCGGGATCACTGGGGGCGAATTCCGGAAACAAATTGAAGCGCAAACGCCGCTCGGGCGCATCGGAAAGCCCGAGGACATTGCGACGGCGGTGGTGTTCCTCGCCTCTGGGGATTCCTCATGGATCAGCGGCGAGTCCTTTGTCATCAGCGGCGGCCTGCGCTGAGGAGGCACATGGTTACCATTCCCATCGTCCATGTGACCCTCCGCCTGTCGGAATGTTTTGCCGCGCCATCGTCGTAGCGGACTGCTGGCTGGCAAACGGCTCCAAGGTTGGACCGAGCCATTCCTGGCGACAACCGTGGCGACGAGTGCCACGGGATGTTTCGGCACACTCGGATGTCGAAGGCATTTAATCGTCCTGCCCAGGCGCTGATCCGCTCAAAGCAGAGCTGTGCCGAAGTGCGTCGAATCAACCCCGACCGCCAATGTTAACTCGACCCTTGCAGAATAGATCCGAGCCCTTGCTATCGGGGGCGCTCGTGGCCTCGCTTTAGAGACAACCGAGTGGCGGGCGGCGGCTTTTCCATTCTGGCAGGAATGAGGTGCCGAAGGATCCTATCGCTCCACCCCGCATTCACACGCGAACCACGCGGGATTCAATTGCGCCAGCGGACCGCGCAGCTTTTCCAATTCCGACGCCGGACCGTGCAGTTCAATACGGATCAGGTCGGCCATCTTGAGCATCTCCCCGAGTTGCGGACCGACGTTTTCAAGGTGCGCCAGCACGCCTTCCGCGTCCGCATAAGCCTCGCGGCAGAAGATCTCATCTCCATTCACTGTGAAGCCATAGTAGAGATTCTTCGCCTCGGCCTTCGTCTTCTCCACAAACGCTGGCAGCGTCGCTTTGATATCCGCGAGTTTGCCGGGATGCGCTTTGAAATAGGGATGAAGGCTGACGACGGTGCTATGGGTCATAACCGCAGATTGCGCAGGGGGCGAAAGATTGGCGAGGCAAAGCCGTCCAGTACTCAGGGGAAAACTGAGCTTCGGACGAGGGCACCTTTGCCAACGCAGAGGCGCGGAGATAAGGCATTTTAACCGCAGATTCCGCAGATGGGCGGGAGGATTGGGTATTGCGGGGTTGAGGTGGTGACTGCTCTGCGAGTCGAGGGCGGCGCGGTCTTAGCCCGGCGCCGGACCGGTGAAAAATGGCGGTTGGCAGAGGTCTGGAACTACTTCGGAATATTCCCGGAATATCCATAAGTGCTCGGAATGGTTCTGGACCCGTTGAAGAAATTGACTTTGTTGAAGTAAGTTACCGCTCGATGAATCCCAATCCCGCTTACTACGTTCTGGTTTCTGGTAAAGAATACGGTCCTTACGAGCCATCAGACCTCAAAGCTGCGCTGGCGGAGAATACCATTGAGGCAGATTGCCTCGTTAAAGCGGGTATTTCCGGTGACTGGAAACCGGTGAGTGATGTCGTGGGTGGGGTTCCGACTCGAATTCCCCCGAAGGGATTGGCGGCATTGCGACGCAATACTTTTTACGGGCCGCTTCGGCTGCTGGTCACGATCGTCGCAATCCTAACCGTGGCTACGATTGTCATGACGACGGGCGGTGCGACTTGGGACGCGATCAATCGACAGGATAAAGGCGCGGTGCTGCTTGGCCTGCAGTTGCTGGGGATGATCCTTGGCACGCTGGCGCTCCGAAGCCTTGCGAATGTTTTGATCGACCTGGCGGACCTTCAGCTTTCGCGGAGCTGAATCGTTTCCAGACGCGTTGTCGGCACGAAGCACCGCCGAAAAGTTATTTTTGCATCGCATGCACGCTTGCGCCAAGCAGCGGCGGTCACCAAGCCGCTGGGCCGGGATTGTCGATGCGGAAGCCCGCCGCAGTTCCGAACATAGGTATTGGCAATTGCTACATGCGTGACAGGGGTGGGACGCCACTGTGAGGAACGATTCAGGATTTCGCGCTGCTTAGAAACCTAGAACGTCGGAGCTGGCCAAGTTATTGCGTCACATTGACGAGCAGGCTCATGGTTCACCGGTATGACCGCCTTTCCCCTCCGCGGGTTCCTTCCGGCGATCACTTTAACGTCGCAGGAACATCCCTTATTGTCCCGGATACTATCCGAATCGTCGGTGCAGCGGCCCTGATCCGCTTTTGCGCACCGCTGATCCTTTTTTCGAGCCGCCTGATCATCTTGGAACCATCCCTGATCGCATCGGCGCCACCGCTTTTTGATTTAAAACATCGCCTGATCTTTGCGAAACATCGCCTGATCTTTGCGAAACAACGCCTGATCTTAAAAAAACATCGCCTGATTCAGGCGGAACAGCGCCTGATCGAGACGCAACGTCGCCTGAATTCCCCGGAGCAGCGCCTAATCGGAAAAGAACAAGGGCTTTTCCGCCTGATTTCGAGGAAGTTGAATCCGCAGGCTTGGCTTCGGGCCAGCGGTCGAGCCCACTACCGCGGCAGTGCCGTGGTATTCACGGCCGGTGTTGCCGCGGCGACTTCGCCGAGGCTCACCAAGCCCTTCTCAAACTGTTCGCCGCACATTTTGTCGCAGTCGATAAACAGGGACATGAGTTTGCCCATGTAGTTGTTCTGACCGTACATTTCCCATGTCACCACGGTTTGATTTCCTTCCGGCCTGAAGGTGAAGTCGACCGTGCTCGTGCCTTCCATCGGCTTCCGCCAATCCATCCGCAGGCGGACGAGTTCGCCAGGCTTGCTTTCGATGATCGTCGCGGTGCCGGCGCCGACATTGCTATTCCCTTCCCAACTGCAGACTGCGCCCACTCCGGCTTCCGGCCCCGAGTAGGTATTCTTTACGGCAGGGTCGAGTTTCATCCACGGGTTCCAAACCGCGAACTTGTGGTGATCGTTCACGTGAGCAAACAACGCGATCGGCGAAGCAGACAACGTGGCGCTCCGCTTCACGCGAAACTCACTGGGGCGAAATGCCGCAATGATGAGGATCAAGGTGATGACGGCCAGGAGGCCGAGGAGCAGCTTTTTGATCATGGGATGAGTAGATTTTGTAGTTGGTGGGTTGGTTGGCAATCAACAGGCAGCTCTGGCCGCATGTCATGATCTCGACGAACGAGCGGAGACGAAAAGGACATCGCCTGATGTCCCACTCTTCCCTTTTGGGCATTAATCGCAGTTGAATTGCCCTGTTATGCGCCCAAGGATCTCTGTCCACTGGAGCTCCGTTAAAAAGTCAGCGAACTGCGGAGGCGTAAGGAACTCGTAGGTATCATCGTTCTTCCACACGGGAATCACGGTTCCCACGAGACCGGCCGACTCGGCGCAGACCTGGAGGCGCGCCATCCTTCGGTATTGGTCGTCCTCGCGCAGCCTCCCGAAAGCCGGGCTCACGATGGTGACGATCAATCCGACATTCGCGTATTCAGCGAATTTGAAGGAGGCCATGATTCAAGTGGGTTCACAATTTGAACGAGGCCTGCCTTGATCGTGCAAGGCGGCAATCATTACGTGTTGATCACTTTGCGACGACGCGTCCTCGCAAATTATCCTGTCTTCCGGCGCGTAGTCCGACCGCTCGCGACCGAATTGCCAACCGCTCTGCTGTCACGATGCCGGCAGCCGCGGCGATTCCTCCGAGCAGGATGTCCAGCGGCCGATGCTGCCAGACGAACGCGATGGAGGGTAGCGTCAGAAGGAGCATGACGCTCAGGGGCCACCGCCAAGCCGGATATTCGCGACTCGCAAACCAGACTGCGACAATCGGACCGACCGCATGAGCGCAAGGCATCACATTGTAAGGTTGATCGACCTTCCAAAGCCACGTGAATGCCACGGCCCAAATCCCCTCGGGCAACGTTGGACGCGGCAGCATCGTCGGTGTTATCACCCACCACGGCATCACGAGCAAAAACGCGCCCGCGTAAGCCAGCATGCAGCTGCGAAATCGTTGCGGAGTCCGAATGGAAACAGGCAGGAGAACCGTCACCACGAGCAATCCCAGATACGGCGGCAGAAACCAGGGACAAAACGGAACCCAGGAAGGCATCTCGACCGTAACCGTGGCCGGCGACGGACGATGGTTGGTGAACACGTACATTAACATCATCACCCAGGACAGCGCACCATTTGCGGCCAAACGCCGGAGTGCCGCCGCGAATGAGTCATCCAAATTGTTCCGGGAATGCATTGCGAGAAGTTCACAAGTCTACGCGCTCGAATTGAATCTGCAAAGGGTGCTCCGGCGGGATTCGCCTACCGCTCGCGATCCGGCCAACCTCGGGCGCGCTGCGCCTGCCGCTGCTCCATACTATCCTCCCCTTACCGCTCTCCGAACGGTCCAGACCCACGTGTTCATCGAGCGCGGCGGCAGCGTGATTGACTTGATCCGATCGGCAACGACGTTCGCGTTGTCTAGCTCCCCGCTGGTTCGCGTAATGACCGGCGCAACTGAGCTGAACTTCGGCCCTGGATCGATCCGGAACTCCGCCGGACGGTCCTGCACATTGGCAACGTGCGCGACCAGTCGCTTTCCATCGCTGGAAAGGAAGGCAACGCCCTTTACGCCGGGCTGCGAGATTCCTGTGGCGGACTCACCCGTCACGCGCGAGTCCACGACGCGCATTCCTGGAGCAAGGGGCGCGCACCATTGGCGGAACCCTTCGTAGATCTTCGTCTTTTTGTAGCCATTCCCCCAATCGATATGAATCAACGCCTCCCCACCCTCGCGTGGCGGATACGCCCAGTCATAGGCCATCCACGCATTCACGCCCTGGTTGAAGGCCTCGGTCGCGGCCAACCAGAACTCAGTGGCGGAATTGATCAGCGCCGGGGATTTGTCGACGCCGTTAACGCACCACTCGGTAACCCAGAGAGGACGCTTCCCCGCCGTTTTCCGCAAGGCGGCGAAGCGTTCGCCGCGGCGATCGTAATCGTGTGATCCCACGATCGTGATTGCGTTTCGCGAAGTGGAATCCGCCTGCGACACCCAGCTGTCGGCGCTCACTGCGCTGAGTGTGTTGGGACCGACGAGCTTCACTCGGGGAACCTCGGGGTGGCGCTTGGCCATCGTTTCGAGGTAAGCAGCCACCTGGCCGATCAACTTCGCATAAGCTTTCGAATCGAGGTTGTAACCCGGCTGGTCGTGCGGCCAGTCCGGTTCGTTGGCGATGCTGAGAAATTCCACCGGATACCCCGCGGCCTGCATGCGCGCGAGAAATGCCCAGCAATACTCCGCGAGTTCGAGTTCCGTGCCCTGTTTGATCGTCGCTCGCGCTTTGCCGCCGCCAGAGGGATCATTGTTCGTCTTCATCCACGCCGGCGGCGTGTAAAGGGTGGCATAGAATCGCATCGCCGGATTTCGCTCCCGCGCAGCCTTGCAGATTGCCACGGTGTGGTCCATGTAGGCGAACCACTCCGGTTTAAATTCGGGATTGTACGGATCGGCATTGTCGTTCTGCGGCTCATGGTCGTGGCGAATCATGAGTTGCAGGAAGTCCGTCCGCGCGGCGCGGAACATGTCGTCGTAGAGCCGGCTTTGCGCGTCCGGCTTGTTCCGCGCGGCGAGGCTGGTGATGTGGGCTTCGTAGAAGATCGCTCCGCAACCCATACCCTGGAAATCCTGCAGCAATCGGCCGGGATTAATGCGTAAGACAGTCTCCCCAGCCACTGCGGCCAGCGGGAGGAGCGCCAATGGGACGAAACGCGAGAGAGGCATCGCAACTTGCGTGAGATCAACTCGCGGCGACCAGGGTCTTGATTCGGCGTTCGAGATCCTGGCGGCTAATGAGATCCACGATCACAACCCGATCGGGGGTGAGACGGAAAAGGAGACGGTGATCGATGCCGATGCGCAGGCGGTAGATGTCAGGACACGCTTTGAGGCGCACGACACCGGTGAATGCAGCAAGTTCACCCGCCGCAAGGCGCCCGATCGCCGTAAGGGCATTGCGGGCAATATGTCGCGGCATTGCTTCGAGCGTTTCCTGAAACTTGCGTGGAAATTCCGGCAGACGGATCGGCTGTGTTTCAGCCGGCTCCACCGGCAAAAGATGTTTCGCTTCGGGATCCGCTTCATCGCGCGCGCCGGAATTGGTGGAGCGTTTGGGGTCGCCGACCTCAATCTTGGCGTGCGCTTCACGCAGTTCCTGGCGAAGCGCAACGCGTTCCTCGTGCCGTTCCTTGAGTTCACTCTTCAGTTTCTGAACCTTGAAGCGCAGATCCTGAAGCACGCCTTCGTCCGCAGTGGGGGCAGATGCTCGGGCCGCGGATGGCGTGGGGACTTTCTTCGCGCTGGATTCGCGCTGCTTAACGTCACGCCGGAGGGTTTCGAGAGATTCCCGGAGGATTTCCACTTCGCGAGCTTTGGTGTTGAGCCGTTCGCGAGCGTCGGCCAGCGCAAGGCTTTCCTCCGAGTGCCCACCTTCGCCTGCGCGCGTCTTCTCGAGCAGGCGCTTTTCCAGCATGTCGCCAGCGGGGTCGTCGGGTGATAAGCCAAGCTTGTCGCGATTGATCGCAATGTAATCGAGAAGCTGTTGCGCCTGATCGTCGGGGACGGCGGGAATGAGAGCCCGCGCGATAAAAATGCTCGTGGCGGGAAGTTTCGAGCAAAGCATCGAATATCCGTACAATTGGAGTTCCCCTTCGCAAGTGGAGTTGAGAGCTGCCACCGCGCCTTGCTCGAGCACGCTGATAAAGTGGGCTACGTCGTCCTCGGCAGTTGCCAGTCTCGCTCCGAGAATCATCTCTTTCCCAATTTCCTTCGAGCGAGGGTGGATCGCGAGAAGCTTCTTGATGGCGTCTGTGCGCCCAACACGCATCGCCAGCGTGAAAATGGTATCGCATACCGGATCGAGGTTTTCGCCGAAACCGAGGATCTCGACGCATTCGATCGCGCGGTCGAAAAGCGAATAGGCGCAGAGAACAAAGAAGAAGTCGTCGAAGAGTTCCGGAGCGATCTTGCGTGGATCGTAGCGAACGATTTCGTGAGCCCTGGATTTTTCCAATCGCTCCTTTGTGAGGTAAGGCTCGGGTTCGGCGCGCAAATCTGCCTGCGACTTCCCCGCGATATGGGAGGAATCGTGGAGGCGCTCGGCATCCTTCGCCATGCAGCAATTCTTGTATTTGCGCCCACTCAGGCACGGGCACGGATCATTGCGTCCGATGCGCGCGACGGCGCGACGCACGGTGAATCCCCCGCCCATTTGCCGCTGCGGCTCGAGAGCCACGAGTCGGAGCGGCGAACCTGTGCAACTCGACTTCAGCGTGGCTGAGATCTCCTCGGCCTTCTTCCATTTGAAGTCGGAATCAATTTCCAAAATGGAGGCAATCGCCGGATCGCGGGTAATCTCAGCGATCGAAAAGAGCGCGGCCTTCGAGAATTGGTGACGCGGACCGATCTGTCGCGAAACCGTGCGAGCGCGCGTGATGAGCTCAGGCGGAAATGCGCCGCCCCGGCGCTCCTGGCAAATGATTGCGATCGCGAGAAGAGCAAACGCGCTATACGCGGGAAGGATTTCTCCACTCCCCGTGGCGCTGAGCAGGTATTCCGGCACGTCCCCCTGCATGTGCCATGCAAAACAGACCAGCAGTGTGACATCCGTGACGAGCACGGCGCCTCGGCTCAGATGGCGCCCATCGACTGATCGGTTTGCACCGATCGCGGCGACGCCGAGCGCCATAAAGCCGAGTGAGTCACCGGCATCGACGAGTTCGGCAAACCAGCGATCGAGTTCGGCGTCATCGGCGGGGAGCAGCGCGCCGATTTCCTCGTAAGTCTTTACGTGCGGGAACGGTTGGTCGATCAGTTTTCGGACGGCGGGGTCCATGATGGAACACTCTAAATGGATGTGTTGCTCCTGACGACCCGCAATGAGTCAGCAGGGCCCACCACTTCAAACCGAGTGCGAACACTCCCGCCAGATGATTCGTACGCTCGAGGATGACAAATCGTCGCGCACGGTGCCTGCCTAAAGCGATTTCCGCCTTCGCAAGCACGCTTGCGCCAGGGAATCGACGGTCAACCGAATCCGCGCCAATCCCCGCCCTGTTATCGCGGCGGCAATCACCGAGCCGCCACGACGCGAGTCTTCCGGCTAATTCGCAAGAACGAGTCGCCCGTTCGGCGATGCTTCCATGCGTCGACTCTCGACCTGCCGGCTCGAGTTGGTCCGGATGATCCACTGCAGCACGCCGAGCACGTGGTCGAGCC